>CAZNGA010000007.1:0-70576 GCA_964572485.1 uncultured Chitinophagales bacterium | reverse complement strand
CCAAAACAATTTGGGATGTAACTAAATATTTTAATGTATGGGTTACAGATAAAAATAGTGCTATTATGTTTACAGGAGTTGCTTCTGGTCCTCCTCTGAGTGGATTATCTGGACTAAGTGGAGGATTAGGAACTGATACAACAGATGGCATTTGGCTATATGGTAAAGTGATTGGTTCTCCAATTATTTATCCCTCAGGTATATATGGCAACCCTAATGTAAGAGGAAGAACAGCAACTCACGAAGCAGGGCATTGGTTGGGACTAAAACATATATGGGGAGACGGAGCTTGTGCAACTGATTATTGCAATGATACTCCTCCAGCAGCAAGTGATAATATTGGAATTCCAATCTACCCTCATAATGTAGGAACTTGTACTTCACCTTCAAATTCTCCAGACGGAGAAATGTTTATGAATTTTATGGATTATACACTTGACCCTTATAAATATATGTTTACTACTGACCAAGTAGTTAGAATGCAAACAGCTTTATTAAATAGCCCAAATAGAAATTTATTAGGCTCACACAATTTATGCTCAACCACTATCACATGGGTAAATGAACTTTCGAATATCTCAATTCCCTTTATTTATCCTAATCCGACTAATGGAACGTTTACCTTTGAAAACACCAATCCAATTGAAAATGTGAAGATTTATAATTTGACTGGTCAAGTTGTTTATGAAAATAAAATAAATAGCAATAAGATGAACATTGACTTATCAAATCAACCTATTGGAATTTACTTTGTGCATTTACAAATAGAAGATGGACAACATTTAGCCTTAAAACTGGTTAAAAATTAACAACGAAATGCCAACAAGCTGCATAGTGCATAGCTTCCTTACGTCAGCCACGACACCAAACACAGACCGTTATGACTTTGTTTTTGCAAAAGTAGCATTCATGAAGTTGATTAAATTATACTTACCTATTTGCACCATATCAATTTCTTCGTACCTCTATGGACAAACTGATTCTCTTTTACAAACCGATTCTCTTTTAAAGGAAAAATATGAAAGAGAAGTAATTTATTTTCAAGCCGGAAAGTATATTAAAAATGGTATTGTTTACAAGGTTAAGAACCTTAAAAATGAATTCTCAAATTCTCCTGAAGGGGCTGAATACTATAGAAATTCTAGATCAAACTCAAAAAAGGCTTCTTTAGTTTCATGGGCTAGTATTTCTTGTAATTCAACCGGAATACTCCTAATTGAAAATAATCCTATACCATCCATTGGATTGTTTGTAGTTGGAACAACTTTGTTTATTATAGCAGATCATTTAATGATGAAATCAATTAAACAACGTAGTAAGGCAATTTGGTTAAGGAATCGTGACGCTTTAGTACAACACTATTAAATTGGGTGAGCTTGAAATGACATCTGTCCTTACTTATTTTGCCCCTGGCTGTTGTGCTTAATACAGAATAAAAGAAATGATACTTGAAGATTTAGGATATAATACAGATCTGGAAAATTATAGAACCGACAATGGCCTTAATTCATTTGAAGTGGGACGAGTTGTTTCTGAACACAAGGACAGATATATTGTAAAAACTACCGATAAAGAATATGAAGGCGAGCTAATTGGAAACTTACGATTTACAGCACACAACAGGAATGATTTTCCGGCTGTTGGTGACTGGGTTGCAATTTCTGTATATGATGACAATAAAGTACTTATTCATTCTGTCTTTACAAGAAAGACCACTATTGAAAGGCAAGCAGTAGGAAAACAAGGTGAGAAACAAATTATTGCAGCAAATATTGACTATGGTTTTATTGTACAAGCGGTTGACAGGGATTTTAATATAAATAGAATAGAACGATTCCTTGCAATATGCAATACATCCTGTGTGAAACCAATTATCGTTCTCAATAAAATTGACTTGATAAATGAAACTGAAGTATCAAACTTGATTACCACTGTTCAAAAAAGAATAAAGCAAATACCAGTGATTGCTATAAGTAACGAGTCACAAAAAGGAATTGAAAGCTTGAAAAATAGTCTGGAAAAAGGCAAAACATACTGTTTATTAGGTTCATCAGGAGTTGGAAAATCAACCCTTTTGAACAATCTTGCAGGTAAACAATTGATGAATACAAATACAATTAGTACAAGTTCAAATAAGGGGCGACACATTACAAGCCACCGTGAATTATTGGTGCTCGAAAATGGTGGGATATTAATTGACAATCCGGGAATGAGAGAAGTTGGTATTGCAGATTCTACAGATGGATTAGAAATTACATTTGAAACAATAGTCGAACTATCCAAAGATTGCAAGTTTAAAGATTGTACGCATATAACAGAAGTTGACTGTGCAGTTATAGCAGCCGTTGGAAGCGGAGAAGTAGATAAGTCGTCCTACGAAAACTATTTGAAAATGGAGCGAGAAAAAGAACATTTTGAATCAACTGTTGCCGAAAAACGTAAAAAAGACAAGGATTTTGGGAAAATGATTAAGAACTATAAAAAATTAAAAAAGGGCTAAGCACAACAAGGTAATAGCTGACTTAATGTTTCCTATTTTCATGAGTTGAAATTTGACAAATAAAAGTAAAGTTACAAATCCTGCATATATAAAATAGGGCGTTCAGCGACTTAAGAAAGTTCAGTACTATTTACAAACACCCCCAGTTGATTGAGCTATTAATTCTTTGAAAAGATCTTCTATAGCTTCAGTAATAAATTTCGATCGAATCAAAAAAATCACCAACTCATTTAATAACTTTGTGCTACAATTATTGTGGATGAATAAAGAAAGAAAGATCAAAACTGCGTTGATCTCAGTTTATCATAAAGATGGTTTGGAACCCATCATTAAGGAATTAGATAATTTAGGTGTATCTATCTTTTCTACAGGTGGAACCAAAAATTTCATCGAGGATCTTGAAGTCAATGTAACTGCTGTTGAGGACCTAACCTCTTATCCATCCATTCTGGGTGGAAGGGTGAAAACCTTGCACCCCAAGGTATTTGGAGGGATCCTTGCCCGAAGGGAGGAAAAGAATGATATCGCACAGCTATCGGAATATAATATCCCCGAGATCGACCTTGTGATCGTTGATCTGTACCCTTTTATTGAAACCGTGGCTAATGAGACTGATGAAAATATCATCATCGAAAAAATTGATATTGGAGGTATCTCTCTTATTAGGGCAGCAGCAAAAAATTATAAAGATATATTAGTGGTCTCATCCAGAGGTGATTATAAGGATCTACTAGAGCTACTAAAGAAGAAAAAGGGGATTTCGGCGATCACTGATAGAAAAGAATTTGGTGGCAGGGCATTTCGCATTTCTTCAACTTATGATAAAGCCATCTTTGATCATTTTAATGGTGGTGAAGATACAACTGCTACTATAGAATTAAGATATGGTGAGAATCCACACCAGAAAGGATATTTTCATGGCAACCTGGAAGAGATCTTTGACCAGCTCCATGGTAAAGAGTTATCCTATAACAACCTGGTAGATGTTGATGCGGCTGTATCGTTGATCGAGGAATTTGAAGAGACCACCTTTGTGATCATCAAGCATACCAATGCATGTGGTGTTGCTTCAAGAGACAACCTTCTGGCCTGCTGGAAAGATGCATTGGCCGGAGATCCTATATCTGCTTTTGGCGGAATTATCGCCTGCAACCAAACTATAACTAAAGAAGTAGCCAAAGAGATCAACGAACTCTTTTTCGAAGTAATTATAGCGCCCAAATATGATCAAGATGCACTGGAATTATTAAAACAGAAAAAGAACCGCAGAATTTTAATACAAAAAAAGCGGTTGCAAAAATCTACTGTTATCAGATCCAACCTTATCGGCACAGTAGAGCAGGATAATGATCTTGCAACAGAAAGCAGTGATCAATTGATCCATAAAACAACCCGTAAACCAACTCAATCAGAAATTGAAGACCTGCTATTTGCCAACAAGGTGGTAAAGCATCTAAAATCAAATGCGATCGCTCTGGCGAAAAATAAACAAATTATTGGTATCGGGGTTGGGCAAACCTCCAGGATTGATGCTTTGAATCAAGCTATTTCAAAAGCTACAAACTTAGGTTTTGACACAAAGGATACGGTAATGGCATCAGATGCCTTTTTCCCTTTTTCTGATTGTGTGGAAATTGCCCATGGTGCTGGAATAAATACTATTATTCAACCCGGAGGTTCCGTAAAGGATCAGGATTCTATTGATTATTGCGAAAGTAACGGGATGTGTATGGTATTTACCGGAGTTCGGCACTTCAGACATTAGTAAATAAGTCATATATTTGCACTTCATTGCATTTTTTTGTATTATTCGTTCCTCTAAAAAAGTTGAGATAGTTTACTATGGCATTATTTGATTTTTTCATTCAAGAGATAGCCATTGATCTGGGTACCGCTAATACACTTATCATTCATAATGATAAAGTAGTGGTTGACGAGCCTTCCATTGTTGCCATTGATAAGATGACCGGTAAAATAATTGCCGTTGGCAATAGGGCCATGCAGATGCATGAAAAAACCCATGAAAATCTAAAAACTGTCAAACCCCTTAAAGATGGAGTAATCGCGGATTTTGAAGCCGCTGAAAATATGATTCGCGGGATGATCAAGATGATCAACCAAAACAATCGGTGGTTCACTCCCTCATTGCGAATGGTCATCTGTATCCCTTCAGGCATTACTGAGGTTGAAAAAAGAGCTGTGAGAGATTCTGCTGAACATGCCGGAGGAAAAGAAGTATACCTTATTCATGAGCCAATGGCTGCTGCGATTGGAATTGGTATTGATGTTGAAGAACCTGTAGGTAATATGGTCATTGATATTGGTGGGGGTACTACAGAAATTGCCGTCATTGCGCTATCAGGAATTGTAAGCAACCAGTCTATCAGGGTAGCAGGAGATGAGTGCACTGCTGATATTATTGATTATTTACGCAGGCAGCATAATATTCTTGTTGGGGAAAGAACAGCTGAAGCTATTAAGATCAATATTGGATCAGCTTTGGCAGACCTGGAAGAACCCCCGGAAGATTATGCAGTGAATGGAAGAGACCTGATGACAGGTATCCCAAGACAAATAACAGTTTCTTACCAGGAAATAGCTCATGCGGTTGATAAGCCCATTTCGAAAATTGAGGAAGCAATATTAAAAGCTTTAGAGATCACACCTCCCGAACTGGCGGCAGACATTTATCGTACAGGCCTTTATCTTACTGGTGGTGGAGCCATGTTGAGAGGGCTGGATAAAAGAATATCACAAAAGACCAAACTTCCTGTGCATACTGCGGATGATCCATTGAGAGCTGTAGTAAGAGGAACAGGCATTGCCTTAAAGAATGTCAACAAGTTCTCATTCTTAATGACTTAGAATCCATTGCCGAATGCGTAGTTTAATTCTATTCTTCGTAAAATACAACGCATTCTTTTTATTCCTTATCCTTGAATTTCTATGCTTTATTCTGATCTTCCAGAATAAGCAATTTCATAGGTCCAACTTTATTAATTCTGCCAATTTTATTGCAGGAAATATCAACAATTCGATCAATCTTTTCAATGAATATTTGAACCTGAGATCTGTAAACATAGATCTAGCTGAAGAAAATGCTAAACTTCGTGCAAGGGAAAACACTTCAAAGGAGGGCTTAACAAGTAAGTCAAGTTTCATTATCGATACCTTGAACAATCAAGAATATTCCTTTGAAGCAGCGAAAGTGATCAAGAACTCTGTTCACAAAGTGAATAATTATTTAACAATAAATAAGGGTAGTGATAATAACATTGGCCCTAAAATGGGTGTTATCTGTGCGAATGGGGTTGTTGGAATAGTAAAGGATGTCTCGAATAATTTTTCAACAGTATTATCCCTATTGCACCGAAATATAAGGCTCAGCGGCAAACTATTAAAAAATGAGTACTTCGGAACCGTCTATTGGGATGGCCAAGATCAGCATACGCTCTTATTTACTGACATACCACAGCATGTAAAGTTAGCTAAAGGTGATACCGTTTGTACAAGTGGTTATTCTTCAATTTTTCCTGAAAATATGCTTATTGGAACAATAAAAGATTTTCATATTGAGCGAGGGGATAATTTTTATACGATTAGTATAACTCCAGTTACCAACTTTCAAAAGTTACATTTTGTGTATGTGATCAATAATATGATGAAGATAGAGCAATCGAAACTGGAAGAATCAAATATTGAAAATGAATAGAACGCATCTGAACATAATAGGTCGATTTATTATTTTAGTCCTGCTACAAGTTGTGATCCTTGAGAGATTGAATCTGCACGGCTTCATTAACCCATATATCTATCCTCTTTTCTTATTGTTACTTCCCTTCGGAACTGCTAAGTGGCTTTTGCTTCTGTTGGGTTTCTTTCTGGGAATTACCATTGATATGTTCACTAATACAATGGGTATTCATGCCGCGTCATGTGTATTTGTGGCCTTTATACGTCCTTTTGTCATAGATATTCTAAATCCATCAGGAGGCTATGAGCAAGACATGCAGCCTACCATCAAGTCAATGGGATTCAATTGGTTTTTTAGTTACACGCTACTATTGCTCTTCTTTCACCACTTTTCGCTGTTCTTTCTTGAGACTTTCAGGCTCACTAATTTTTTCAATACATTCAGCAAAGCTTTTTTGAGTCTGTTATTCTCAACTGCAATTATTTTGATCATTCAATTTATGACCTTCTCTAAAAAACGATATCATTAATAATGGCTTCCGATATCTTCGAACCCAGAAAGACGATCATCAGGAATATATTTATTCTTGTTTCTGTGATCTTCATCATTAGGCTTCTTTACCTGCAAGTAATAGACAGCACCTATGCTCAATTGGCAGAGAACAATGTGTTGAGGGAGCTAACGATCTATCCGGCAAGAGGTTTGATCTATGATAGAAATGGAGAATTGATCGTTCAAAATAATGCCATTTACGACCTTATGGTCGTACCCGAGCATGTGGTTGAAATGGATACTGTGTTCTTTTGTGAGCTTCTTGAAATAGATCATCAAACTTTTATTAAGAATTTCTCTGCAGCGAAACGCTTCTCAAGAAACAAGCCCTCTGTTTTCCTTAAGCAAATACCTGCAGGTGATTATGCTAAATTTCAAGAGTATCTATTTCAGTTTCCGGGCTTCTACCCACAGGTAAGAACTGTTAGAAAATACCCAAGTAAAAGTGCTTCACACATCCTTGGATATATTGGGGAGGTAAACAAAAAGCAAATCGAAGAATCCAATAATTACTATAGGTCAGGCGACTATATTGGTATAAAGGGAATCGAATATTCATATGAAAAAGAACTTAGAGGAAAAAATGGCAAAAAATTCATGCTTGTAGATGTTCATAATCGAGAACAAGGAAGTTATTTGAATGGTACTAGAGATTTGAAAGCCGTGTCAGGAAAGAATCTTCTATCTTCTTTGGATATAGAATTACAAAAATACGGCGAACTCCTTATGCAAAATAAAATAGGCAGTATTGTAGCTATTGATCCATCTACAGGAGAGATCTTGGCCATAATAAGCAGTCCCGATTATGATCCGAATTTATTGACAGGAAGAAAACGTGGGGAAAATTTTATGCTTCTTAGCAATGATCCCTTAAAACCCCTATATAATAGAGCCATAATGGCAAAATATCCTCCGGGTTCGCCATTTAAACCATTGATGGCATTGATCGGCCTTCAGGAAAAGGCCATCAACCCTAATGCAACCTATTCCTGCAACGGAGGATATCATATGAAAGGTTTGACCGTAAAGTGCCTTGCACCCGGCAGATTTAATATGCAAAGGGCCATTGAAAAATCTTGCAATGCTTATTTCTGTAATCTCTACAGAAAAATTATCGACCAGAAAAAATATGCATCGGTAGCACAAAGTTTTGACAATTGGCGCAATTACCTATTGTCTTTTGGCCTGGGAACGAAATTAGGAATTGACATCCCCAATGAGGTGGCAGGATTGTTACCATCTGTTCAATACTATGACAATATATATGGCGAAAACAGATGGAAATCCTCCACAACGATCTCATTAGCTATCGGCCAGGGGGAATTGGGGGTAACTCCTTTGCAAATGGCCAATTATATGTGCAGCATAGCCAATAAAGGCTATTATTATATCCCCAGACTCATTACAGGAATAATAAATGAAAAAGATACAATTAGGATGCAATCATCCAAAAAATATACATTAATTGATCCAATTCATTACTCAATTATTATTGACGCCATGGAAGGAGTTGTGTTGAGAGGTACAGCTAGAATTGCGAAGATAGAAGGACTGGCAATGTGCGGGAAAACCGGTAGCGCCGAAAATCCTCATGGAGATGATCATTCCTTTTTTGCAGGATTTGCTCCAAAAGAAAATCCCAAAATCGCTATTATGGTGATCGTAGAAAATTCAGGATTTGGTGCGACCTACGCTGCCCCTATTGGGAGCTTAGTTGTTGAAAAATATTTGAGTGATACCATCTCGCGATCAAGAGTTTGGTTGGAACAGAGAATGTTAAAAGCGGATATTATTCACAAAGACCCACTATGATCAGAAATATAAATAGTAAATATTGAAAAGGGTATCGTCATATATATCTGGGAACATTGACTGGGTTTCGATCATGCTATATTTCTCTCTGGTGATGATTGGATGGGTAGCAATTTATGCTGCAGATTATAATAGGGAACATCCGATGATCTTTGATCTATCTCAAAATTATGGCAAACAATTTCTATGGATCGCTATCTCTTTCTTTGTGGCCATCTGTTTTCTGATCATTGACAGCAAATTCTATACTTCCTTCTCCTACATTATTTATGGATTTATATTACTTGCCTTGATCGTGGTCCTGTTCTTTGGTAAGGAGGTTGCCGGATCAAGATCTTGGTTTGAAGTAGGATCTTTGAAGATCCAGCCCTCAGAATTCGCAAAATACACTACTACTATTGCCCTAGCCAAATATATCAGCACCCGTAACTCAATTATCAAAGGATTGAAATCCAAGCTGATCACATTAGCCATAATAGGGGCCCCCGCACTTCTTATCATATTGCAGGGAGATATGGGCTCTGCATTGGCCTATGCAGCTTTTGTCCTTGTACTTTATAGAGAAGGGCTTTCAGAAGAATTACTTCTCTTTGGACTTCTTATCATCTTGTTATTTATCCTTGCACTTCTTATTGATAAATTCATATTGATCTTTTGCCTGCTACTTATTGTTGTGTTTATCAGCTTCCTTTTTAGGAAAAGTAAAAGAGTGATCTATATATCGATCATTTCTTTTGTCATCTCTTCTTCCTTCATTTATGGGGTGAATTTTGGATTTAACAATTTCTTAAAACCTCATCAGCAAGCCAGGATCAAAGTTCTCCTGGGGCAGGATGTCGATCTTAAAGGTGCTGCCTATAATGTAAATCAATCCAAAATAGCTATTGGATCAGGTGGCTTTTGGGGTAAAGGATTTTTGAAAGGCACTCAAACTAAATATGACTTCGTACCCGAGCAGAGCACTGATTTTATCTTTTGTACCATTGGAGAAGAATATGGGTTCTTTGGCAGTCTTATAGTGATAGGCATATTTCTTGGATTGCTCATTAGGATCATTTTTATCTCAGAACGTCAACGATCCAAGTTTACCAGAATTTATGGGTATGGTGTTGCCTCCTTACTTTTCCTTCATATGGTCATTAATGTAGGAATGACCATTGGTTTGGTACCAATAATTGGTATCCCATTTCCTTTTATCAGTTATGGTGGATCTGCACTATTGGCATTTACCATATTACTATTTACCTTATTAAAGTTGGATGCAGAAAGGTTAATGTTTCTAAGGTGAGATTACTTTTTCCGCTCTTTTGCAGATTTATGTCTTCCCGTTTTCAAGTCTTGCTTGGCATCTATATATTTTAAAGTGCCATCTAATTCTCCTATGATCTTAAATTCAGTCCGCCTATTCAACTGTCTTCCCTCTTCATTATCGGTACCATCAGAGTTTGTGTTTCTTGCAATATGCTCCGTTTCACCATAACCTTTAGCTGTAAGACGATTTTGAGGAATCCCATGATCAACTAAGTACCTGACTACACTTTCGGCTCGTTTTTGAGAAAGTCGGTTATTGTAATCATCAGTACCAACACTATCAGTATGTGAACCGATCTCAACGATCAATGTTGGATTTGTATTCATGATCAAAAGAATTGAGTCAAGCGTTCTCTCTGATTCAGTACGCAAAGTAAATTCATCAAAATCATAATAGATATTTCTTAGTACATATGCCCTCTCCTTTGTAATGGGTTGTAAATAAATATCCTTGATCAATGTGTCGGATTTTGTCAACCCTATAGTGCTTGCGGTAGCTGAACCAGTTAGATAACCAGGCTTTGAAGCAGAGATATTATAACTTTGCTCCTCAGCTAACACAGAAAAGTATTTCCTTCCGTTACTTAAAGTATCAGCATATATTTGAGTTGGCCCCTCTGAAGTTCGTTCCAATGACATAAGGTTAACCATCGCTCCATCAATAGGGGTCATGGTGGTATCGCCAGTAACATATACATTGCCTGTCAAAGCAAATTTTAATATTACGGTCCATTTTACGTTGTAAAGATCATCACAACAAGTTTCAGCTTTCAAATGAATGGATCCGGTACGGTTTGATGTTAAAAATCCTTTTTCTGGATCACTGGTCAACACATAATACATATCATCAACACTGGAGTTTACAGGGTAGCCAACATTACTAGGCACCACCCATTTTTTCGCACTTCCCAAGCTTTTAAAAATATCAAACCCACCAAATCCTGCATGTCCCAGTGAGCTAAAATACAAGTTGCCCGAGCCCTTATCATAAAATGGACTCATCTCGTCATAAGGTGTGTTGATCTTTCTTCCCAGGTTCCTAGGTTCTTTATAGACTCCTTTTGATGTGATCAATGAATACCAAAGATCTAACCCTCCTTCGCCATCATCCCGATCAGATACAAAATAAAGTATCTCACTATTCTTTTTGTATGTGCCTACATTAGGTTGGGTGCTTGTATATTTCGGATCATTAATGGATGGCCCCAGTTTCTCTGCTTCCTGCCACACGCCATCCTCCAACTTGCTTACATAAATCTGGCAGATCTTCTTACGCATCTTGTCTTCTTCACATATTGTAAAATAATACCTCTTATAATCAGTAGAAAAAGCACCATTGGCCACATGCAACTCTTCATTTTTAAAAGGACCGCCCATTTCCTCACCCTTTCCCCATGAACTACCAATCTTCTTTGCTCTGAACATCTTTACCAGATAGTTGTTATCATCCTTTTTATGCTTGATGATCAATGAATCTGATCGCAAGGAAGAAAACGATAGCGCAGTATCACCCCAAATTACCGGTGCAAAATCCATATAAACTGCGTTTATATTTGTCCCCATATTCTTGATATCAACTTTAAGGGGATGTTTTATCTTTTCAATTGCAAGGTTACAACCATCAACTTCAAGTTTAACTCTCTTCTTCATGGTAACTGCATCCTTACCACGATATTTCTTTTTGAACTCATCGAAGATCACTATTGCTTCATCATACTTTCCATTCATTTTTAAGGTCAGGCCATAATAAAATTTCGCAAGCTCATATTCAGGGTCGTTCTTATCAACTACCTCCTTATAGGTATTCAGTGAATTCTTATAATCCCGTACCATGAAATAACTTTGCGCAAGGATATAAAGTGCTTCAATTTTATCCGGCTCGGCTAAAATGATCTCCTCATAAGAGGCAATTGCTTCATAAATATTTCCTGCTTTAAGAAGCTTGTCAGCCTCTTTCATGGCTTTATCAGCGTTATACTTCTTATCACCGCCAGAATACCCTTGCAATGAACCAAAGGTTAAGCTTACCAAAATAATAAAGGAAAATATACCTATCCCCTTTTTAGATAATTGCATATTTCAAATAATTTATATTAAAATACACGACAAGGAATAATAAATGGCCCAACAGGTGCTTTGGTTGGCTTACAAAGGTTCCATATCAACGAAATCTCAAAACCTCCCTTATAATTACTCACTTCCTTCAAATCGGAAATATTTAAATCATAGCTAAACCCTAATCGCCAATTCTTATATTCGGCTGCCGGCACGAGCATTATTGCATCACCAACCCTAAACCACGACCCGAAACTCAAAATAAGATCGTCGGGTAAGTTTGAGGGACTAAGTGTATATTCAAAAGCACCTCCAACATTGAAGTCTGGAGCCTTACTCTGTGTCATATAGAAAAAATTGGGAATAACGGCTGTCCTGTCACCAGTCTTGATCCTCCCGCCAGTATGGATGACAATTCTTGGAGACAGCTTACTATCCTCCCCTAAAAATGATTCTTTTGGGCCATTCAAATGGAAAATAGAGATTCCACTCTGTACCATATATTGATCTTCCTGCTTGAATGTGTGAAGTAATCCAACACTTAATTCAGCATATGAAAGATTATCTTGCAAATTGACCTCACCACTAGGAGTACTGCTATTAAAGCTATAATCCGGGTACTGACTCGGCCACCTGAATTTGCTCAGGTCAACTTTCTTTTGAACAAAGCTTCCCTGCAATCCAATTCCTGCTGAGTGCTTTCCACTATTACCAATTTCCCGATGATAGGCTCCTGAGAGCATTACTTTAAAAACACTAAGAGCTCCAGTCCCAGATTGATCAGTAACTACAACCAATCCGCCTCCCAAATAATCTCTGCCAAATATCTGATCAGCCATAAATTTACTATCATATGAAATCGAAGCAGTTTTATAAGGGGTGGTTATGCTGGCCCACTGGTTTCTATAGTTGGCAGTAAATCTAATGTCACATTTATTCACGCCAGTTAAAGCAGGATTTAAGGTCAAAGGAGAAGCATAGAATTGTGAAAAATGGATATCCTGACCTTGGCTAACGGAAAATCCGAAAAGCAATAGTGAAATAATAACAAATTGTATCCTTAAAACAATTTTCATCTTATTAAAGTTATGTCACCTTTAAGAAGTACAGGGCTCTTATTTTCTTCAAGAAGAGCTTTTACATAGAAAACATATGTATCCATCGCTTGAGGTGTACCATTATGGGTTCCATCCCATCCTTCACCAATGTCATTTGTTTCAAACATCAACTTACCCCAGCGATCGTATATTTTAAACTCTAACAAAGATACAATTCCTGCTGGTATTACAAAAATTTTTTCATTAACGCCATCCCCATTTGGGCTAAACACATTTGGTATCTGGATGAAAGGTATAACACGAACCCAAACAGAGTCCACATTTTCACACCCCAAAGGTGATATTACCTTCAAGTAATATAGGATGGTTTCTCTAGAGTCACTAAGTGGATTCAAAATGGTCAAGTCACTCAAATCACTTGATGGGTACCAGAAATAAGTACTATCTCCTTCCACGCTTCCATTCAACCTGGCGCTATTTCCGTATATAATTGTAATATCAGGACCTGCATCTACCCCCGGCATATCAATTTCTAGTAGGGCAGTATCCCTGGCAATACAGCCATTAAGATTGGTGACTTCGGCAGTGTATGTTATTGTTTCTAATGGATTTGCAATTGGATTATATATAGTTGAATCATCAAGATATTGTGCCGGCAGCCAGTTATAACTTATGCCTCCGGTTGCAAAAAGTGGCACAGAATCCCCTTGACATACAATTGTATCAGGGCCAGCAGCCCCATAGGCAAATTTTACATTTACGGTTAATGTGTCCTTACCACTACATCCATAAAACCCGGTTACATCAACAAAATACATAGTGGTATCCTGGGGACTTGCTCTCGGGCTTTGACAATTAGTACAACTTAACCCGGCTGCAGGACTCCAAATGTAACTTACGCCACCGCTTACATTTAAGGTGATGCTATCTCCCTTACAGATTATTGTATCATTGTCCATGCTGATAGCAACAGGTGGGATAACTACAACGCGCTGATACACGGTATCAGTGCATAGTCCCGCTGTAGATACAAAAAGGACATAATTCATCGTTGAATCCGGGAATGCGAATGGGTCTGAAGTTGTTGTGTCACTCAAGCCATATGAGGGATTCCAGGTATAAGTAATATTTGTATCCGGTTGAGCAGCAAAACCGATCTGTATCGTTCCGCCCTTACAAAGAGTGTCAGGAAACATAGAATATGCAGCATCCGCTAAAACAATAACTTGCTTCCTAACCGTATCCACTGTATTACATGTCAATGGATCTCTTACAGCCATTACGATCTCGTATACACCGGGTGTCGTGAATGTATAATTAAAATTGGCTAATATAGATGTATCGCCATTACCAAGTTCCCAATGATGAGATGGAACTCCTGTAGAGACGGTTTTATCTGTGAAAGTTACCGTTAATGGCGCGCAACCGACCGGAGGATCAAGGTCAAAATTGCCGATCAAAATAGGGAAATCAAGGTCGAATTTGAATATTAAATTGTTACAATTAGCTGCAGGATTAGTAGTTGACCAGGCACCAGGAGTGGTTATACTCGGATCAGTTCCAGGGTAACAATCCGAACATACCGATTGATATACCTTCCCTAATTTATCGAATCTGCTTGTACCCCCATCCACATGTTCCGCTTTAATATTGCTACCAAAAAATGTAGCATACAATAAAGTGTCTACATCTATATCTGTTACAAATAAGTAGTAATCTGATCCATCAGTAGTGGCTTTATAAGCTCCCGGTGTAGTTGGCAAACCGGTGGTAAATCCCTGAGCATTTACAGTGCCGCCCCATCCCGAAACATAGATCTTATTACACACATCCACTAGAAATGCTGAAGGAGAGATGTTCGGGTCTGATGCCGGATTACCATCCCCATACGCCGTAGATAACATTATTGAATCCAATGAAGAGGTGAATTTCGTAATGAACGTCTTACCATTTGGTATTGAAAAGTTCACATCCTTTATAAATGCAGAATCAATGGCTTCTGTTTGCCCTAATACAAATACATCCTCATTCTCATCAAGGTCCACAAAATAAATTTGATCATAATATGGTGTCCCCCAATAAGTAGAATTGATCATTTTCGAACCATCTTCGCTAAGGTGAGTGATAAAACCGTCCTGAAGCCCTTGATTTGAATTATATAATCCTTTGGTTGGAAAATTCAATGAATTTGTGCCGCCAACCACAAAGATGTTCTCTCTCCTGTCAAAAGCTAATGAATAGGAAGCATCATAGGCATCGCCGCCTAAAAAACTGGACCACAACATGGTTGTCAAATTGCCATCCATCTTAAAAATTACACCATCCATTGTGCCATTCAATGATAACTGAAATCCATTCACATTTGGAAAATCCGCTGATCTGGTACAGGAAGCTATATAGCAACTGGTCGTATGATCTGAGATGATCTCACCCCTGGCTTCATCTCCATAGTTGTATGTCAAAGGATTATTATAGTTTAGTCCATCGTTTCCACTGCCGCCAATATAGGTTGATGCTAAAAGGACATCACCGGTCTCATTTAATTTCGAAACAATAATATCAGAGCCATTGGTGAAAACTACCCCATTTATATTTTTTGATGAGCCTCCATTATACGTGGTATCGTAAGCATTTGGAGTCACAGGATAATTGCTGGAACTGGTCGTTCCCATGATCAGCAGTTCATCATACTTATTGACCTCTAAACTATGGGGAAATTCAGCAAAACTGCCTCCTAAATAAGTAGCATATATTTGATTCGCTCCTGTTGGGTCATATTTAGTAATAGCAATATCGGTAGGATTCCCACCATAAGTTTCTTGAAACGCACCTAAAGTGGAAGGATACCCATTTCCCCAGGCAGTACCCCCTGCATATGCATTGCCATCCCGATCATACGTGGCAGTTGATCCCCAATTATCGGTCGTAGAACCTGAAAAGGTAGAAAAAATGAGCGTTGGATCAATGACAACAAGTCTGCTTTTATCATATTCACCTAGCTCAAATGTCACTATATTATCCTTCAACACAAAATAGCAATGAACTTCAGACTGTTTATCTCCAATTTTCTGATAGGCAAAGGGTTTTTGCTCTATGATCTCATTTACTGAGGTTTTGATAACCAAGTTGCCATCCTTCAGAACTATATCATCAATTCCTTCATATTTCATTTTGAAATTCCCAATATCTCCTCCGGGATGAATAATAATATCATACTTTAAATGAAATTCCTTACTGTAGATCTGAAGATCTATTTGGTCATATAGTTCTGTGTACTGCACCAAATGAAATGATCGTACTCGGGATGCCCATTTCGAGCGATCCTTTCCAATAAAGTAGTTCTTATATCCCGACTTAGGAAAATCCCTGTCCACTAGTACCTGTTCATTTGCACCAATAAATTCCGCTTGATATGCATGGTAATCTATCATGTTGTCAAGTGAATCTTTTGGCTTGGGATGAAATTGGGATCGCTTTACTGCATCATAAAACAAAAAAGTAAAACGATCTTTTTCTAAGAAGATATTGCCGCTTGGAATATCTGCCTTATATATGATGTTCTTGGCCCATTGCGCTTTATTCTCAATAAACTCAACACTGCTACTTATATGTGTTCCTCCATCCACTTTCTCTATATGACCTGACTCCTGAGAAAAGCCAGAGACATAAAGAAAAGGTAGAACAAGAATAAAAATTAAGCTATTTGATCTCATCATAAACAATCTGGAAGCGATAATGCTTCATAGGGATCATTGTCCACTAATACTAAATATACAAAACAAAACCCTTAATATCAACAAATACTTCTATAAGTAGCTCACGATTTAGCACAATTCTCCTACTCAAAGCTATATATTCTTTAGTAAATAGTCAATGATTAATGAGTAAATGGTGTTATGGACTTGATAAATGGTAACAATGAATGAGGAAACGGTAAAATTGCATGAATTTGGATCTTCAAATAATAGTGAAGAAATCAAAAAGTCGCATATTTGCAATAACAAAAAGTCGCATATTTGCAATAACTTTGACCTTTACATACATTTACAGAATAAAATCAACAAATGCTTCGAACACATACCTGCGGACAACTACGAATTGAAGATGTGGGACAAGAGGTCACCCTCTGTGGATGGATACAAAGGATACGCAATTTAGGAGGTATGACCTTTATCGATCTACGTGACAGGTATGGGATTACTCAACTTGTATTCAATATGGATACCAATAGTGAATTGTGTGAGCAAGCACGTGAATTAGGGAGGGAATTTGTACTTAGCGTTACGGGAAAAATAGCCGAAAGAAGTAATAAGAACCAACAAATTCCAACAGGAGATATTGAGATCCATATCGATAGCTTTGATGTGTTAAATGGTTCAAAAACTCCTCCCTTTACAATTGAAGATGACACTGATGGTGGAGAGGAGTTGAGAATGAAATATCGCTATCTTGATCTGCGAAGAGCTCCTTTGAAGTCCAATATTGAATTACGTTATAAGGTTACCCGGGAAGTTCGAAAATATCTTGATACTCAAGGTTTTTTGGAGATCGAAACCCCTGTTCTGATCAAATCTACTCCTGAAGGTGCCAGGGATTTTGTGGTACCATCACGACTTAATCCGGGTGATTTCTATGCCTTGCCGCAATCCCCCCAAACATTCAAGCAGCTGATCATGGTTGCCGGCTTCGACAAATATTTTCAGATCGTTAAATGCTTTAGGGATGAAGACTTCAGGGCCGATCGCCAACCTGAATTTACTCAGATCGATTGTGAAATGTCATTTGTGGCCCAGGAAGATATTTTACATACTTTCGAAAACCTCATCAAGCAATTATTTAAAGGTACAAAAAATATAGATTTGTCAGACTTCGATAGGATCCCATATGATGAGGCCATTCGATCATATGGCAGTGACAGTCCTGATCTACGGTTCGATATGAAGATCTTTGACCTGGAAGACAATGTGAAAGAAAAGGGTTTTGCTGTCTTTGATGATGCAGAAGTGATCGTTGGAATTTGCGCTAAAGGTTGTGCAACATATTCAAGGAAACAGCTGGATGAATTGACAGATTTTGTCAGGAAACCTCAGGTTGGAGCAAAAGGACTTATTTATGTGAAATATAATGAGGATGGCACCATAAAATCCTCCGTCGATAAATTTTACGACGAGGAGAGTTTGAAATCTTGGTTGGAAACGGCCAATGCAGAAAAGGGAGACCTACTGCTGATCCTAAGTGGTGATAATAGTCATACCAGAAAGGCCCTTGGCACATTGAGATTAGAGATGGGGTCAAGATTGGAACTTATTGACAATGCTACATTTGTCCCCGTTTGGGTATTAGATTTCCCATTACTTTACTGGGATGATGAAGGTCAAAGATTCCAGGCAATGCATCATCCATTTACAGCACCAAAAAAGGAAGATCTTGCCCTCATGGAAAGTGACCCCGGAGCGGTTAGGGCAAATGCATATGACCTTGTGATCAATGGAGTTGAGGTTGGTGGCGGATCCATTCGTATCCATGATCGCGAATTGCAGAATAAAATGTTCACCGCCCTTGGCTTTACTAAAGAAGAGGCTGAAGCCCAATTTGGCTTTTTGTTAAATGCATTTGAATACGGAGCCCCACCACATGGTGGTATCGCTTTTGGCTTTGACCGAATATGTGCCTTATTGGGTGGGTCAGATATGATCAGAGAGTTTATCGCCTTCCCAAAGAATAACTCAGGAAAAGATATCATGTTGGATACGCCATCACAAATTGACAGCACCCAGTTAGATGACCTGAATTTAAAAGTTGATATAAAAAAATCCTCCTGATCTATTGAACAATGGTGGGTACTAATTCTTTTTTCAGGAACTGGCCCGTATAACTTTTATCATTCTCCGCTATCTCTTCAGGTGTACCAGAGCAAACAATGGTTCCCCCCTTATCTCCTCCTTCCGGTCCAATATCAATAATATGGTCTGCCACTTTAACAACATCCAGATTATGTTCAATGATCAATACGGTATTTCCCTTGTCAACCAATTTGTTCAACACCTCAAGTAATAGTTGAATATCTTCGAAATGCAACCCTGTGGTTGGTTCATCCAAAATGTAGAAGGTTTTCCCTGTATCTTTTTTAGATAATTCCTCGGCAAGCTTAACACGTTGAGCTTCCCCTCCTGAAAGCGTTGTGGCCGATTGGCCTAAAGTGATATATCCTAATCCAACCTCCTGCAGTGTTTTGATCCTTCGGAAGATCTTGGGGATATTCTCGAAAAATACTACCGCTTCATCAACTTCCATTTCAAGCACGTCGTTGATCGATTTTCCCTTAAACCTTATCTCAAGGGTTTCCCTATTGTATCTCTTACCGAAACACTTTTCACATTGCACATACACATCCGGCAAGAAATTCATTTCAATTAGTTTCATGCCGGCACCTTCGCAAACATCACACCGCCCTTCTTTAACATTAAAAGAGAACCTTCCCGGCTTATATCCCCTTATTTTTGATTCCGGTAGGTCTGAAAACAATTTACGAATATCAGTAAATGCGCCTATATAGGTTGCAGGATTAGAGCGGGGAGTTCTCCCAATGGGACCTTGATCTACCTCAATCACTTTATCGAAAAGGTCCAGCCCTTTAATATGCTTATAAGATAATGGATTCTTCCTTGATTTATAGAAATGCTTCCTTAATATAGGGTATAAGGTCTCATTGATCAAGGTGGATTTACCACTACCCGATACACCGGTTACGCAGATCAGGGATGATCCAGGGAATTTTGCAGTAACATTCTTCAGATTATTGCCCTTAGCTCCTTCCAAAACAAGAAAATCCCCATTACTCTTTCGTCTCTGCTCGGGGATAGCGATCTGTTTCTCACCGGTAAGATAATTGGCCGTAAGGGAAGGTTTTTTAATAAAATCCTGCGGCTTCCCTGTAGCAACAACCTCACCTCCCAGATGTCCGGCACCGGGGCCAAGATCTACCAAATAATCTGCTGACAGTATGATCTCCTTATCGTGTTCAACAACTAAAACTGAGTTATCTGAGACAGCGAGATTCTTTAGCGAATGGATCAAACGTTTATTATCTCTTTGGTGCAAACCAATACTTGGCTCATCAAGTATATAGGTGATCCCTGAAAGTTGAGACCCGATTTGAGTGGCTAGGCGGATCCGTTGAGACTCACCTGATGACAATGTCCTTGAAGGACGACTTAGAGATAGATACCCTAAGCCCACATCCAACAGGAACTTCAACCGATCATTGATCTCCTTTAGGATATCTTTAGCGATGATCTTTTGCTTGCCTTTAAAATGCTGCTTTAACTCCTTGAACCATGTAGCAAGATGGTTAATATCCATGTCAGATAACTCTGCTATATTTGCTGATCTGATCTTAAAATGCAAAAATTCTTTTTTCAATCGCTGCCCATTACATTCAGGACATACCATGGTATCCATAAATCCTTCGGCCCATCGACGTACTGAATCAGATCCGGTTTCATTGTAGTAACGTTTAACCATTTGATGTATCCCCTCAAATTCCAGGCTGTACACTCGGTTATAATTATTATACCTCAGTGACACTTTATATTTCTTCCCCTCACTACCGTGAAGTATCACGCCCATTGCTTCTTTAGGTATTTCGTTTAGAGGAGTTGCCAGCGTAAAACCAAAAGCTTTTGATATTGCTCTCAATTGTTTAAAAACAAAATTATTCCTGAATTCACCAACGGGAATAATCCCACCATCATTGATGCTCTTGCTCATATCAGGTATGATAGCATCTTCATCTATCTCCTGCACAATTCCCATCCCTTTGCATTTGGTGCAATAACCATATGGTGAATTGAATGAAAATGAGTTTGGTGAAGGCAACTCGTAAGATATACCTGAGGTAGGGCACATAAGCTGCTTGCTAAAATTGCGCACTTCTCCCGATTCATGATCCATGACCATTATCAATCCCTTACCCAACTTCATGGATTGTTGTAAAGAGGATCGAAGTCTGTCAATATCTTTCACCTTTACAGATAGCCGATCAACCACTACTTCAATATCATGAACCTTATATCTATCAACCTGCATGCGTTCCTTTATCTCCAATACCTCTCCGTCAACCCTAACTCGCAGGAAACCTTGCTTTCTGATCTGCTCAAACACTTCTCTATAATGACCCTTTCTGCCTTTTACCAGTGGAGCTAGCAGCATAATTGTTTTGTCGGAATAATCGTCCAATAATTGCTGGATGACCTGTTCCTCGGTATACATGACCATGCGCTCTCCGGTCTTATATGAAAAAGCCTCTCCTGTTTTCGCAAACAGCAATCTCAAAAAATCATTGATCTCAGTAACGGTACCTACCGTTGAGCGCGGATTTTTACTTGTGGTCTTCTGCTCTATGGATATGACAGGGCTCAACCCTGTGATCTTGTCCACTTCGGGGCGCTCCATTTCACCCATGAACTGGCGGGCATATGCTGAAAAACTCTCTAAATATCGCCTCTGTCCTTCAGCATATATCACATCAAATGCCAAAGATGATTTTCCACTGCCACTGATCCCAGTAATGACCACTAGTTTATTTCGTGGAATGGCAACATCCAGGTTCTTTAAGTTGTGTACTCTTGCTCCAAAAACGCTTAGTTCCTCTATTGCAACACTTTTCCTTTGACCTACTTCTTTCTTTTTCATTAATTACGAACTCTATATAGTGATCTATTTTTTCTAAATTTCGACAAACCGAGAAAAATAAGGATTTCCTTTTGAAAAAAGAAATTCCTCAAATTATATTGAGTATATTTATGGTTCTGCTCAATAAATTCAAGATTAGAAGCTCACTTTGACGGCGTGAATTACCTAAAAGAACTAAATCCAGCACAACAAGAAGCTGTTGTATGTAATTATGGCCCTGTAATGATCATTGCAGGAGCCGGTTCAGGGAAAACGAGGGTATTGACCTATCGGGTAGCATGGTTGATTGACCAGGGTGTTGATCCATTTAAGATACTGGCTCTCACCTTTACGAATAAAGCCGCAAAAGAAATGAGATGGCGCATTGAACAAATTACAGGCTCAGAAGCTCGTAATATTTGGATGGGTACCTTTCATTCAATATTTGCCAGGATATTGCGCTATGAAGCAGAAAAGATCGGCTTTCCTCAGAACTTCACCATCTATGACACCTATGATTCAAGGAGTCTGTTGAAACAAATCATTCGTGAACAAAATTTGGACGAAAAATTATATAAGCCAAATATTGTTCATAACAGGATCTCAAAAGCAAAAAATAGTCTCATTAGCCCTAAAGATTATCAAAAAGATATTGAGATCACCTCCGAAGATGAAAGTAGTGGCCGGCCAAAGCTGGGTGAACTATACGAAATATATTGGAACAGATGCTTTAAAGCAGGGGCTATGGATTTTGATGATCTGCTCTACCGCATGTATCTTCTGCTTGAAAAATTCCCTGACATCCTCTACAAGTACCAGAATTTCTATGAACACATGTTAGTTGATGAGTACCAGGATACCAACCATGCCCAATATGTTATACTTAGGAAATTGGCTGATGTACATCAGAATATTTGGGTAGTTGGCGATGATGCGCAAAGCATCTATGCCTTTAGAGGAGCAAACATTCAGAATATTTTTGCCTTTCAAAAAGATTATCCTGATCACCAAACCTACAAATTGGAGCAAAACTACCGCTCTACCAAGAATATTCTTGACGCTGCAAATGATATTATCAGAAAAAATAAAAAGCAGATCAAGAAAAAATTGTGGACCGGCAACGATGGCGGCGATAAGATCATACTTACTAAATCGGGAAGTGACAATGAAGAGGGGAAACTGATCAGTAATAGCATATTCGAACAAAAGATGCGCAATCATATGGCAAACACCGATTTTGCTATACTATATCGAACCAATGCTCAATCCCGTGCTTTTGAAGAAGCTCTCAGAAAGCTAAATGTCCCCTACAAGGTGTATGGTGGCTTATCCTTTTATCAGAGAAAAGAGATCAAAGACCTGATCGCATATCTAAGATTGACATTAAACCACTACGATGAAGAAAGTTTAAGGCGTATTATCAATTATCCTACCCGGGGAATCGGGAAAACAACTATTGAGAAAGCGACCGTTCTAGCTCATGATAATGATAAAAGTCTGTGGGATATTTTAGCAGATATTGGGTCATATGATTTTACACAGCGTGCCAAACAATCCATAACAGATTTTGTCACCATGATCAAGAGTTTTTACATTATGTTGGAAACGAAAAATGCTTTTGATCTATCTATGCATATTGCCAAGTCAACAAGGATCCTTCAGGATCTTTATGATGATAAAAGCGTTGAGGGATTAAGCAGGTACGAGAACATTCAGGAGCTTCTTAATGGTATCAAGGAATTTACCATCGAAGAGAATGAAGCCGTTGATATTGATGACAAAAGTCTTGGAACCTACCTGCAAAACATCACCTTATTGACAGATGCAGATCTTGATGAGACTGACCAGGATACCGTTTCTCTAATGACATTACATGCAGCAAAAGGGTTAGAATTTCCTAATGTTTACATCGTTGGCCTTGAGGAGAACCTCTTTCCGTCAATAATGGCACTAAACAGTCGAATTGAATTAGAGGAAGAGAGAAGATTATTCTACGTTGGAATCACACGCGCAAAGAAGAGATTGCATCTCTCATATGCCATCACCAGATTCAAATTTGGCAAAAAAATATATTGTGAGCCAAGTCGATTTATAAAAGAGATCTCTCCTGAATATATTGAGGGGAAAGAGGTGCTCAAGAATGAAATGAATTGGGCTGATGAGACGCCCAGAAAACTTAAAAAATTGTCATCTTCTCCTCAACAGGGGGCCCAAAAACCTACATTTAATTCAAAGGCAAAGTACATTCAAGATCCCAATTTCGTATCCGATGATCTTATGAATATTCAAAACGGGATGCAGGTGGAACATCAGCGGTTCGGGTTTGGAAAAGTGATCCACCTCGAAGGAGATGCCTCCAACAAGATCGCTACCATATTTTTTCAGGAGCAAGGTCAAAAGCGCATCATGCTCAAATATGCGAAGCTTAAAATTCACGATACCATCAAATAGCTATTTGTACTATCATAATCAAGTGAAAATTGTCTTTTCCCTCCATTACTAAGCATATGCATTTATATCGATCTTATTTCTCAATTCCGCAAACATTGATTATATTTGCATTGCGCTAGCTTAGCACAAAATAATAAAGAACGATTATCAGCGTTTCTTAGAGAACAAATAAACCCTAATTAATAGTATTACTTAGCGCAACTTCCAATAGCTCATTTTTTAATTTCATTATTAAATAATAATTTCAAGCAATGGACTATAACACTCAGCGAGGTAAATTGATAATAAGAGAATATGGAAGAAATATCCAGAATCTTATTGATTATACAATTGGAATCAAAGACAAAGAAAAGCGTAATGCTACCGCCAATGCATTGGTTGGTCTAATGGGGCACTTAAATCCTCAATATAAGAATGTAGAAGAATTCAATCATAAATTGTGGGATCATCTTATTATTATCTCACAAAATAAATTAAAGATAGACAACCCATATCCTGCGCCTCAAAAAGAATCAGAAAAAAAGCTACTTAAGCGGAT
Source organism: uncultured Chitinophagales bacterium (assembly GCA_964572485.1). Classification (GTDB taxonomy): domain Bacteria; phylum Bacteroidota; class Bacteroidia; order Chitinophagales; family CAZNGA01; genus CAZNGA01. Next base: position 45,932 of record CAZNGA010000007.1, on the reverse strand, counting down.
CCCCTATCCAAAAAAAGACATCCTTTTTAAGCACTATGGCAAGAATGTAGAATTCTTGGTTGAGAAGGCGATTCAAATGAAAGATAAGGAAAAGCAAAGTGCTTTTGTTGAATTGATCGGTGCCTATATGAAAATGGTCCACAGAGTAAAAAGTAAGGAGAATACTACAGATGAAATAGTAAGAACAGATCTGGGACGCCTTTCAAAAGGTAAATTAGAGGTGCCTGAGGCAGTAAATTTTGATATTTTCATTAGAGCTTCAACAAAAAGAAAACATACGAGTCGGCCTCCATCAAAAGGTGGGTCTTTCAGGAAAAAAAATAGAAAAAGTTATTAGAAGTGGGATCCTTTGAAATCATTGGCAACCAAAAGCTCCAAGGGGAAGTCGTGCCACAGGGAGCAAAAAATGAAGCATTACAGGTTCTTTGTGTTCCACTGCTAACCTCTGAAGAAGTAATTATTTCAAATGTTCCTGATATTCGGGATGTCAACCTCCTTATCGAGCTGCTGGACGATCTTGGTGTTACCGTTAAAAAGCTTGAACCTTCTACTTATTCATTTCGTGCAAACAATATTGACCTCGACTATTTACGCTCACCATCTTTCAAAAAGAAAGGAAGCAAATTAAGAGGATCAGTAATGATCATCGGGCCGATGTTAGCTCGTTTCAAACAAGCATCCATTCCAAAACCAGGAGGGGATAAAATTGGCCGCAGGAGACTTGACACTCATTTTCTGGCCTTCCAGCAATTAGGGGCAAAGTTTGAGTATATAGAAAAAGATAACTTTTACAAAGTAGATGCCTCTAAGCTTAAAGGCACTTACATCCTTTTGGATGAAGCTTCTGTTACTGGTACGGCCAATGTGATCATGGCAGCAGTTATGGCAAAGGGGACAACTACTTTATACAATGCAGCATGTGAACCATATATTCAGCAGCTTTGTAAGCTGTTAAATAGTATGGGCGCAAAAATTGAGGGAGTTGGATCAAACCTTTTAACGATAGAAGGCGTAGATGAACTTGGTGGCTGCAAAGAACATCGTATTCTGCCTGATATGATAGAGATCGGTAGTTTTATTGGCCTGGCAGCTATGACACAAGCTGACATCACTATCAGAAATGCAGGGATTGAACATTTAGGAAAGATCCCAACTGTTTTTGAACGATTAGGCATTCAATTCGAAATCATAAATGACGACATCCATATTCCTCCACAGGAATGTTACCAAATACAAACATTTATCGATGGTTCAATAATGACCATTGCAGACGCTCCCTGGCCGGGTCTAACTCCAGACCTGTTAAGTGTAATATTAGTGGTTTCAACGCAAGCAAAAGGCAGCGTACTTATTCACCAAAAGATGTTTGAAAGCCGGTTATTCTTCGTGGATAAATTGATCGATATGGGAGCCCAGATCATTCTTTGCGACCCTCATAGGGCAACAGTGATCGGATTAGACCGAACTCTTGCACTTCGTGGAATAGAAATGTCATCTCCGGATATTCGTGCCGGAATTGCATTGTTGATCGCTGCTCTTTCTGCTGAAGGGAAGAGTGTCATTCATAATTGCGAACAGATCGACAGGGGGTATCAGAATATTGATCAAAGGTTAAATAATTTGGGCGCTCAGATAAAAAGGATATAAATTAAAGCATTGGTACACTTTTTGTGTAATTCTTCAAATATTTTAGAACAAATAGTAAAAAATGAAAAGTAAAAAGTTAATCATTCCCGTATTAGTACTGATTTTTGGATTTTTGGTCATGAGTTTTTCTGCAAACATGCAAACCACCTTTCCAAAAAAGGGCGATGTAGCCCCTGAACTCGAATTTAATTCACCTGACGGAGTTCCAATAAAATTATCCTCTTTAAGAGGCAAAATGGTTCTTATCGACTTTTGGGCTTCATGGTGCAGGCCTTGCAGGTATGCAAATCCTCATCTGGTTAAGTTATATCAGAAGTATAAAGACCAAAAATTTGTCACAGGAGAGAAGGGTTTTACAATTTATAGCTTATCGCTTGATCAGAAGAAATCTAAACAAAAGTGGATAAATGCTATTGCAAAGGATGGTTTGGTATGGAAATACCATGTAAGTGACTTAAAAGGGTGGAGTTCGGCAGGTGCCAAACGTTATGGAGTAAGATCGATTCCACAAACATTTCTAATTGATGGGAAAGGAGTGATCATAGGGAAATTCATGAACCACCGTGATGTTGACCTTATCCTAAGTCAAAGACTCAAGAAAAAGTAACCAGTTTTTCCATTTTTGGCCATTTTTGCTGACAAATTGTCCTAAATAAATCAGATGGCAGGAAATTTGTAAGGTTTCTCCATGTATTTTTGAGATTATTCACTACATGACCAGTTTCTGTGAGAAGTGGCTATAATGAAAGATCATTTAATGAAATGCATATTGTGGGTTACTCTATAATTACTATTTAAAATACTTGCTTATGAAAGTAAATAAAAAAGCCGGGGCTCCACCTAAGAATAAAAGTGCATCAAATGCTGCTAAAATAAAAGAAGAAAAGGAGCAACTTATTGCTCAGGTTGAAGAGCTTAAAGACAAAAACCTTCGCCTCTTTGCTGAATTTGACAACTTCCAAAAAAGAACTGCTAAAGAGCGAATCGAATTGTATAAAACTGCAGGAGAAGAAGTGATCACATCTCTATTGCCAGTTATTGATGACTTTGAAAGAGGTCTGCAACAAATGGAGAGTAGCAATGAAGTACAAACCTGTATTGAAGGGATCAAGTTGATACATAATAAAATGAGAACAACTCTTGAATCCGCAGGGCTTAAGGAAATGAAATCGCTTGGAGAAAAATTCAACGCTGAAATTCATGATGCTATATCTGAAACTCCAGCGTCATCCAAGAAGATGAAAGGAAAAATAATAGATGAAGTAGAAAAAGGATACTTTCTTAACGAAAAAATAATCCGGCACCCTAAAGTTGTTGTCGGCAAATAAAATGGCTAAAAGAGACTTTTATGATATTCTGGGTATGTCAAGAAACTCTTCAAAGGAAGAGATAAAGAAAGCATACAGAAAAGTAGCGCTAAAATATCACCCTGACAGGAATCCTGGAGACAAGGAGGCGGAAAATAAATTCAAAGAAGCAGCTGAAGCTTACGAGATCCTAAGTGATGATAATAAAAGAAGCACATATGATCAGTTTGGCCATGACGGCTTGCGTGGTGGTGGCTTTGGTGGTGGAGGAATGAATGTTGAAGATATTTTTTCAAATTTCGGAGATATTTTCGGTGATCCATTTGAAGCATTTTTTGGTGGTGGCGGTAGAGGTCAAACAAGACAACGAAGTCACGGGACAAGAGGCTCAAATTTACGGATCAAAGTGAAACTGACCCTTGAAGATATTGCCAATGGCGTAGAGAAAAAGATAAAAGTTAAAAAATATATTGGATGCTCCACCTGTGATGGAACAGGAGCTAAAGATGGCACCTCTTTTCAGAATTGCAGTACATGCAACGGCACAGGGTATGCTAAGCAAATAACAAATACCATTCTCGGGCAGATACAAACTACGACTACCTGCCCTTCCTGTCGAGGTAAAGGAAAATCTATCACTGCAAGATGTAATGACTGCAACGGCGATGGCAAAGTATATGAGGAAGAAACCATTAAAATCGAAATCCCAGGAGGTGTTAGCGATGGTGTTCAACTCTCCATGAGTGGAAAGGGCAATGCCGGAGAGATGAGCGGTCCTCCGGGTGACCTGATCGTCTCTATTGAAGAGATACAGCATGAGCACTTGGTAAGAGATGGCAATAATGTACTATTCAATCTCTATATTACTTTTGTAGATGCTACCCTTGGTACAGAAGTAGAAGTGCCAACGATCAAAGGCAAAGCGAAGATCAAAGTCCCTGCAGGTACACAGGCAGGAAAGTTCTTCAGGTTAAAAGGCCAGGGCTTACCCAGTATTAATTCCTATGGTAAAGGAGATCAATTGATCTACGTCAATGTATGGACTCCAAAGGAAGTTTCTGCAGAAGAGAGAAAAATTCTGGAAGGGCTTCGTGATGCGGAGAATTTTAAACCTAATCCAGGGAAAGGGGATCAGAATTTCTTTGAAAGAGTGAAGCACTATTTCAGTTAACAGCACTTTAAACTTTCTACATTATAAGTGGTATTAGTCTCGTATGAATATACTGACACTAGAGAATACGTCTAAGACCTTTGGAACTCAAAAAGCGGTAGATAATGTGAGTTTTGCGGTTCCAACCCAGTCTATATTCGGATTATTGGGCCCTAATGGCGCCGGGAAAACAACTTTGCTAAGGATGATCACAAATATCCTTGCAGTAGATTCGGGAAAGATCCTCATCAATGCAAAATTGATGAAAACCCATTCCTCCCTAATTGGATATATGCCGGAAGAAAGAGGCCTCTACAAAAAAATGAAGGTGGGAGAGCATCTTCTATATCTTGCCCGGCTAAAGAACTTAACAAAAAATAAGGCCAAAGAGAATCTGAACTACTGGTTTGAAAAATTTGAGATCACAGAGTGGTTGAATAAAAAGGTAGGAGAATTATCGAAAGGAATGCAGCAAAAGATCCAGTTCATTGCCACCGTAGTGCACGAGCCAAAGCTCATTATTCTTGATGAGCCATTCTCAGGCCTGGATCCTATCAATACCAACCTTATTAAGAATGAGATCAAGGAGCTCAGAAATAATGGAGCATCAATCATCTTTTCTACTCACAGGATGGAGCAAGTGGAAGAGATCTGTGAACGAATCGTTCTTATCAATGAAGGCATTAATCTTTTAGAGGGAGAGGTCGGAAATATTAAAGAGCAGTTCAAAAAGAATGAATATAGTGTGCATTTTAAGGGGGAGATCCGTGAGCTAAGATCAAAGAACTTCTCTATTATCACCCGGAATGCCAATGAGCTTAGGATTCAAGTAAATGAAGGGTTCTCATCCAATGAATTGCTGCAACACCTAATTAAAGAGGGGATTGAGATAAGTAGTTTTATGGAAATATTACCATCACTAAATGACATTTTTATTGATCAGGTAACAGGAAAAGGATGAAAAAGATCTTCATTGTCATACAAAGAGAATATTTTACACGGGTAAAAAAGAAGTCTTTTATCTTAACGACATTCCTTGCCCCTTTAAGCATCTTTATCCTGATGCTTGTTCCTGTATTATTATCAGAATTTAGCGGAGATTCAAAACAACGAATATGTGTGATCGATGAAAGTTCCCTTTTCGTCAATAAGATCGCTGATACCAAGTCCATGTATTTCTTTTATGAATCTCATCATCTTGATTCTCTAAAAAATAATTATAAGGACCTTGGGTTTACAGGGATACTTTCCATACCTAAAATGAATTTTAAGAACCCAAAAACCTTTACATACTACGCAGAAACTCAACTGCCCATAAGTGCCAGATTACATGTGACCACCGAAATAGAGAAGGAGTTGAGAACACTGCGTATTGAAGATGCAGGTTTAGATACGAAATTATTGAACTCATTAAAAGTGAACATCTCGCTTGAGTCAAAGGTATTAAGTGAAGAGGGAGAGAAAACAGGAAATACAATTATAGCAACTGCCGCAGGAGGATTAGCAGGGTTTGCAATTTACATGATATTGTTGATCTATGGTACATTGGTAATGAGGGGCGTCATGGAAGAAAAAACCAGCCGGATCGTTGAGGTGATCATGTCGTCAATAAAGCCATTTCAACTGATGATGGGAAAGATATTGGGCATTGCTGCGGTTGGATTAACTCAGGCAATGTTGTGGGTAATAATAATATTCATTTTTCAGCTTATCGGTGGATTGATATTCCAGTCAGATATCTCACAATTACAGGACATGATAAATAATCCTGTAGCGCTGGAAGCTACGAGTAATAAAACACAAACCCTTGTCACCCTTCTTGAAGGGCTTCAGAATCTTAACTATCCGCTCCTTATTTTTTCCTTTATCTTTTATTTCCTCGGTGGGTATCTATTTTATGCTGCTTTCTTTGCTGCTTTAGGATCAGCAGCGGATGATGATGGAGATATACAATCTATGACCTTTGTTGTTACCATTCCAATAATTATCTCTTTCTTTCTATTCATGGTAGTTATCGAAAATCCATATTCTACATTGGCATTTTGGGCATCTGTGATCCCTTTTACATCTCCGATAGTAATGGTGGGCAGAATACCATTTGGCATTCCTGCCTGGGAAATCGTGACCTCTATGATCACCTTGATCATTGGATTTATCTTTGCTACATGGATGGCAGCCAAGATCTATAGGACCGGTATCCTTCTGTATGGTAAAAAAGTTACCCTAAGAGAACTGGGTAGATGGCTTACCTATAAATGATCGATCCCGTACTTCCAATCACTCGACAACAAATTTCCCAGCAGCAATACTCCCCTTTTCATTGTATACAGAATAAAAATACATCCCTGCAGATAGTTTTGTGCCATCGATCAATACACTTCCTCCGGAAATGTGTTCATAGCTTATGACAAGCTTTCCAAAGGTATCGATGACCTTGACATGGTGGCCTCTGGAATTAGGATGGGCAAATCTGAGTATTGCCTCTCCTTTGATCGGGTTGGGAGATAAAACCACATTTTCGATCTCTACTTCATCTTCCTCTACACCAATAGTGCTTTGAATTGCAGCAGTGGTGAACATTACTTCTCCTTTCTCATCATCCTGCCAAACGATATAGAACTTCCCGTTGGCAAAAGCAATATCCGGATTTTTGTCCTCAAATACAGAGACCCCTGTGTCAGAAAAGATAGTGCTAACATTTCCCTGTAATCCTGATGCTCCATTGAGGGAGTATGAGATAATGCACTTATTATCTCCGGAATATGTTTCCTGCCATACTACCCCAACAGTATCGAGGTTTCCGGCTATCATTGGGTAATTTTGAACCACATTGGAGGCCACATTGCCAGAAATTTGATCTTTATACCCTATTGAAGTGTAATCGGAGGTGCTTACATATACCCTGGAAAACCCATTGCCTCTACTCATCCAAACAGCTATTATACTATCCCCGACTATAATACCATCCGGACCCGATGTAGGGCATGCCGTTACATTCCAGTTGGTAAGATCAATATCGCCACCATAGGTGAATGATGTGCCTCCATTCGTTGAGACGCTGGACCAAATATTTCGCAAATCGCTATCATTATTCCTAAAAAGTAATATCCTTCTAATCCCTCTTGTCATTAGTGTTGCAGGACAACAATCACATGCTTCCCCCGGCGCCAAGGTACTTGCATCTACATCCAAACCAAAGGAAGCACCCAGATCGTTAGATGAAACGACCACATACTTTGCAGCAGCCCAACCGGGCAGGTACTTTATAAATGCTACCACAGGGTCTCCATCGGATGTAACAGCAACAGTGGGGTAAGAGGACAGATTAGTGTCGATATTCTCAACACTCACTGTATCTCCAAAAGTTACCCCTCCATCATAAGAGGAAACAATATATACATCACTGACTTCCCGAGGGCTGGTCTTATATACAACATAAACTGTGTCCCCTGATGCGGCCATATGAGCACCCTCCCACATGGACACTATTGGGCTTACTCCTACCGGATTTATTTGAACAGGGGTTGCAAAGGTGGTCCCATTCAATCGGGCTACATATTTAGTAGCAGTAGCAGTATTCCCCCAGACTACCACCGGTATATTATTTCTTGTCAATGCGATCTTTGGTTTGCTGTTACCGTAGGCAGCTCCTTTTGTAACGCTAACCGGAGATGTCCATGTAAGTTTGGCGGTTTGGCAAAAAGCCTGACTACCAATAAACATAGATAGGATCAAAAGGTATCTAAATTGCATAGGAATTGATTAGATGGATAAAATAATATTTTGGAATTAGCTTATTGAAAAAACAGCACATTAGGATTGGACTCTTCTTTTCTATTGATCGTTGTACTACTTGCACCTTAAAGCAAATGTATATGTATTTCAAGTGAAAGTCAATTATTTCTAAGACCTGAATGTCATCAAAGAAATTCTATGGATTTGAGTTTTTTGGATTTTAGTGCAATGATCATAGATCAAATTTATTATCTTGTCAATCTTTTGACCGGGTGATGTGACGATTACTAACCCAATTCTCTCTTACAATATGGTAGAAAAAATTGCCATCCTTGACCTTGGTACCAATACTTTTCATCTTAAGATTATTGAAACAAGAAACCACCAGACCTACCAGACTATATTTAAGACAAAGGTATTTGTAAAACTCGCAGAAGATGGCTTTGGTAAAATAGGGGACGCTCCTTTTTCCAGAGGGATGGATGTGATCAAAAATTTCAAGTCAGAGATAGATGAATTCAAGGTTGACAAGATCTGTGGCTGTGCTACGGAAGCTTTTAGAGAAACAAGTAATGGAGAGCATTTTCTAAATGAGGTCAAAAGTATTTTTGGCATTGATATACATTTAATATCCGGCGACAGGGAAGCGGAGCTGATCTACTATGGTGTGAGGCAAACTCAACTCATAGGATCTACCCCTTGTTTGATCATGGATATTGGCGGTGGAAGTGTGGAGTTCATCATCGCTGATCAGGATCAGATATTCTGGAAACAAAGCGTACCACTTGGCGGTTCAAGGTTAAGAAGAGATTTTCACAAGACTGAACCTATCAGTCAAAAAGAGAAAGAAACGATCTCAAAATTCTTTGCTAAAACCCTAGAACCATTATTTAACCATTTGCGTACTTATGAGATCAATTGCTTGGTAGGCTCATCAGGATCTTTTGATACCATCGTTGATATGATCATTCATGAGTACTTTGCAGGTGAGATAAAAGAAGACAAAATTTCTTTTTCCATTGACCTGAACCTCTTTAATAAGATCCATCAGAAATTGTTGACTTCAACATTGGAGGAGCGGCTCAACACTGATGGGTTGATTCCTTTAAGAGCTGAAATGATAGTTGCTGCTAGTATGCTTATCAACTTTGTGGTACAAAATGGAGGAATCACTGCAATGTTCTATTCTACCTATTCATTGAAGGAGGGTATTGCTCATACTATACTTGCAAATGGGGAGATCTAATCTTATTTTCCGTTGAGCTTTTTCTCCCACTGCCAGGCGGAAGACATCATATCTTCCACATTACGCTCAGGAGACCAGGACAAATGCTTTTTCGCTTTTTCATTATTAGCATATACAGAGATCACATCTCCAGCTCTTCTGGGGCCCAATTGGTAATTCAATTTCACATCAGATACTTTTTCAAAACCTTCTATCGCTTCTAAAACCGTCACACCCTCCCCAGTACCCAAATTAAATACCTCATAATTCGAATTGTTCTTGCCATCCAATAAATATTGTAGTGCTTTTGTATGGGCATTGGCAATATCCATTACATGGACATAATCCCGGATGCAGGTCCCATCTCGGGTTTTATAATCACTGCCATGAATTGTCATTTTATCTATTTTACCGATGGCAGTCTGTGTAATCACAGGGATCAAATTCTCAGGAGCGCCAAAAGGAACTTCTCCGATAATTGCTGATTCATGAGCTCCAACGGGGTTAAAATATCTCAATAATATGGAATTGGTTGGGCTGATCTTCGAGAAATCAAGGATGATCTCCTCACCGATCTGCTTGGTCCGGCCATAAGGTGATGCAGCTTCCCCAAGAGGAGTGTCTTCTGTCACAGGCAGTTCAGAAGTATCACCATACACTGAACAAGAAGAAGAAAAGACGAGATCAGATATTCTGTATTTTTGAATGCACTCCAGGATGTTTACCAATGATTCAATATTGTTGTGATAATATAAAAGTGGTTGAGCTACTGATTCAGGTACCGCTTTATATGCCGCAAAGTGTATGATACTTGAAATATCGTTATTCTCTTCAAATATCTGCTTTGTAGCTTCAAGGTCACACAAGTCAACTTTATAGTTCTTTACCTCTTTCCCGGTTATTTTTGAAACCCCATCTAATATCTCTGCACTGGATCTTGAATTATTGTCAACGGACACGACTTCAAATCCATTATTTATAAGATCAACTAAAGTATGAGCACCTATATATCCACAACCGCCTGTAACTAAGACTTTTCTCATAATAATAAAGGTTATTTGCCGACCACTCTATTTTCATTCATCTACCCTTCTTCCTTCTTCTTTCTCCTCTTCTCTCTTCTATTCAGGGGAAATATCAACTAAAGTCACTTTGTTCGATCACTTTCTTTATACCTTCCCGCAGTGGAAGAAGTTCCCTATTCAACAACTTCCTCATCTTACTGATATCAGGTTTTCTTCGAGTCATATCACCTTCCTTCAACGGTGGCAGATGTACCAATTTCGACTTTGATTCCGTAATAGAAATGATCTCCTTTGCCAGGTCAATGATCGGGATCTCAATATCGTTTCCAATATTAACAACATCATTATTGTACTGATCATTCAAAAAAGCATGTATAGTGGCATCTACATTATCATCAATATAGCAGAAAGTTCTGGTCTGTAAGCCATCACCATATATTGTCATATCCTTATTATTCAAGGCCTGCCTGATAAATTTAGACATGACAAAGTCAGCGCTTTGTTTAGGTCCATAGGTATTAAAGAATCTTAAGATCGTATAGTCAAGATCATATTCCTTTTTATATGATTTTAAGAATGCCTCTCCAACATTCTTGACAATAGCATATGGCAATTTAGAATTAAGAGGAGTAGTATCCTCATTTTGTGGGTATTCAACCGGCTCCCCATAAACCTCAGACGATGATGAAAAATAGACCCTATTTACACCAGTGTTCTTCGAAAGGTTCAATATGTTCTTTATGCCCTCCAGGTCATTCAATACCATAGATGGGTTTTCTAATGTTCTGCTAACACCAACTACAGCTGCATAATGAAAAACATAGTCGAATTGATATGACAGCATTACAGAGGAAATATCCTGATAGCTATTCACATTACATTTGATGAATTTCCAATTCTCATAATCACTACTTGGGAGCTTTCCCAAATTTCCGGTAAGCAGGTTATCTACAATGACAATAAAATTTTCCTTATCAGATATCAGCTTATCTGCCACTGAGCTTCCAATAAAACCGGCTCCTCCGGTTACAAGAATTTTTTTCATTTACTCATTTTTAAGTAATCCCAATAAATACTCACCATAGCCACTTTTCAATAAAGGTGCTGCCAATTCATTCAATTGATCACCATTAATAAATCCTTTCCTATAAGCTACCTCCTCAATGCATCCTATTTTTAATCCTTGCCTGTTCTCAACTACCTGTACAAATTGGGAAGCATGCATCAAAGAATCAAAGGTGCCGGTATCTAGCCAGGCAACACCCCGGCCTAATACACTAACCTTCAATTTTTTTCTTTTTAGATATTCTCTATTCACATCAGTGATCTCATATTCTCCTCTGGCACCCGGTTTCAAATTCTTAGCAATATCAATCACATCATTATCATAAAAATATAATCCCGGAACAGCAAAACTGGAATTAGGGTGCTGTGGCTTTTCCTCTATGGAAACCGCGCTCATGTTCTCGTCAAACTCAACAACGCCATACCTTTCAGGGTCAGCCACATGATAGGCAAAGATAATGCCTCCATCAGGATCACAGCAAGTCATCAGCTGAGCTTCAATTGTTTCACCATAAAAGATATTATCTCCCAGTACAAGTGCCGCAGAATCATTACCAATAAAATCGGCGCCGATCACAAAGGCTTGGGCTAGACCTTCGGGTTTTGGCTGAATTGCGTATTGAAAACTGCAGCCACATCTTTTACCATCACCTAACAATCTTTTAAAATAAGGTATGTCCTCAGGAGTGGATATGATCAATATCTCTTTGATACCCGCCATCATCAAAGTTGATAATGGGTAATATATCATTGGCTTATCGTAAATGGGAACAATCTGTTTACTGATAGCCAGTGTAATGGGATAAAGCCTTGTTCCTGAGCCTCCAGCTAGTATTATTCCTTTCACTTCAATTAATTAATACAAAATTGTTATTAGAATGGATAGTAAATATAGGGAAAATAATGATGCAAGAGATGACCCTATTTCAATACATAATTATATCCAACTCCTATAATATAGTTCTGCAATGGGTCAACCACATATATTTCTTTCTGGTACAAATAAAATAAATTGATGCTGCTCTTCTTGTTCAAACTCCAATCAATCCCGGCCCTAATTCTAAATTTATCAAATTGGCTTCCTCTATAGTGGAAAATATGGTAATAAAACTCTGTTCCAATAAACGGGTCAATGGCTTTCTTAGTATTAAATAATACCCTTAATTTATTTCGTAAATAGGTCTCCGCGATCTGCTCCCTTTCAAATTCCTTCTGTAAACGAACCCTATAGCTTAACCTGAACTGCTGTATCCTATATCTAAAGGTAACATTACCATAAAATCTGTGTCTGGTGACATCACTTCTGATAGCAAATCGATAATTCCCACCAACTCTTAGATACTTGTTTACTTTATACATTATCCCAATATCCGTAAAGGTGGATTTAAAAGAGCTGATGTTGTCATTGATTCGAAGCTCCTGAGATATTGAGCTTCTGATCTTTTTGGTAAAGTTGGCATCCACATTAACACTGCTCCAAACTTCAGCATCCTTATTTGTGAGTTTTATCTTCTCACTCTGGCCAAAAGTATGTAAAGTGAATAAACAGAAAAGTGAAATATAAACTACTTGTGATCTCATTAATTGTCTTTATTAAAATTGATATTATGAACCTGTTACCCTCTTTTTCTTACTCGAAATTTTATTTACTTTCGTAATCCTTGGTTTGAATCGATTCAATTTTAGATCCGGATACAAAGCATTGATCCCAAAACAACATTTGCTGAAGCGCCCTTCGAAGATCCTGAATTGATTCATCACCTGAACAAAGTCAGAGGAACGGGATAGCCTATCCTGCTTCACCTCTGCTATCACCACGTTTTCAAGTGCGCTATTATCATCTCCATTCCTATAATTTAGGTCAATATCAATGGTGATCCTTTCATGGAGGTCATTATGCACCAAGGTCATTCTTGTATACTCAACAAATAATACAACCTTCAATTCTCCCGGGTCATAGCCCATTTGTTCATTGATATATCCCAACTCCTTTGCTGATAAGCTGTTATTGTCAAATTGTTCAGCCTCGATATTAATCCTTTTCTTTCTGGTCCTGCCTTTATTGTTCTTGTATTTTACCTCCAGAAAATACAGTCTGCTGTCAGTATACTTTCTAAACCGTACTTTATGTCTTTTTGATTTCCCATTATGGTGATCCAGATAGAATTTATAGCCCTTTGTGTCGAAATACAATGAGACATAATGCTGCTGCCTCCTATTTTCAATCTCAAGTATCCTATAATTGACCTTGAGTTCCTCCATTACCTGTGTGAATACATCAGCATTAAAAAGAAACTTTATATCCTTTCTATCCATTAACTTAACATCCTCCATCTCAGCAAGTGTGATTGGAGAAAAATCAGCAAGGGATTGTAACATTGGATCAGCGTTACTCTTCATAATAAGTGAATGATCTTTTTCTTTTTTCAATTATTTCATTCTTCCCGTTATAATATATCTTCTCAATCCACATTTTATGTTCATCGTACACATATACAATCTTCCTCTTAATGGTACCATTGGAAAAGAATGAGATGATCTCTTTAATGTCCCCATCACTATTGTATTTCATGGTCTCCCTCTTCTTTATAGAGCCATCCTCCTTATAGGTAACTTCCTCAAGCACTCTGCCATTTTTATCATATTTAAGGTACGCCGATTTATAGGTTGTTTGTTTCCCTTTGTGATAAGAATAATTCCACTCCGTCTTTGAGCTGACGCTGTTTTTCTTTATGTTCTTTCTACTTTGCCCATGTATGAGAGTTGATATTCCAAATAGCAAACAAAGCAAGATCAATTTCTTCCCTTTCATCATTTTATTACAATTTTTATTGCCCTTTTAATCAATAACTACCAGATCTTCAACAGTGACTTTCTCCCGGTTTTTAGAGATCTTTACATCCATGCTAATACTCTCTACACCTGAGACAATATTTCCGGTGGTATCATCGGAAAAGGCAAATATGGTATAATCCCCCTTTCTAAGCCATTTAAACTCAAAATTACCATTTGGGTCAGTCCTGAAATCATCACTATATACCTCATCATCTCCGTAGATAATATACACTCTGATATCAGGCCCGTAATACTCTCTATTCAATTCCCAATATCCGGATATTGGATTAAGATCATAGTCGAGTACTTTTAATTTACCACTTATCGTTGATGTACCTCCTTGTCCAGGATCTTTTTTGCATGAGCCAAATAATGCAATAGCTAAGATTATGCTACCAATTGCAAACAACCGTACATTAGACAGGTAAAAACCTCTATACAAATATTTTCCTTTCATGTTCATTATATTAATAGATTGATCAAATTATAAATAAGTTGTTACTTTTCTTTATACTTTTTAGGATATTCATAATAAATAATGGCTCCACTTTCTCTCTCCACCTCTTCCCATAGGCCATCAAAGCGAATAGCCATTACCCCACAGGTCGGTAAATTCCCCAATGAAGTATCTGTCAGATAATTTACCAAACTCGTAAATGAAGGATTATGCCCTACCAGCATTACACTTTTTAAAGAGTCATTCAATTGTTCAATGATCTCTAATAACTCTGAAGAACTGGCTTCATAGATAACTTCATTCTTAACTATTTTCTTCTTAGGATAGTTCATTTCCTTTGCTAAAATAATTGCCGTTGCTATTGCCCGCTCAGCAGGGCTTGATAATATAATATCCGGTAATACATCTCTGGAAGAAAGGACACCACCAATGATATGCGCATCTTTATCACCCCGCTTCTTAAGCGGTCGCTCAAGGTCTGATAAAGACGGGTCTTCCCAACTTGATTTTGCATGACGTACAATGAATAAAACCCTTTCTGAGTTTCCTTTATTAGATTTCATATGGTCATGATCTGTATTTGTTTCGGAGCACATAATAGAGCTATATATTCCTATAAATAGGCAGCATCTGAATAAGAGCCTCTTAAAGCAAGTAGTGTTCATTTAGCATAAATGGTCTAATAGAATACCAATTTCCCAGTTTTAATATATCCATTGTCTGAAAGTACTTTATATACGTACAAACCTTTTGGATACAACTGTCTTAATACGATCTCGTCATTAGTAAGGTTATTTAAACGCAAAATTTCCCTTCCTGTTACCTCTGTCAATAAAAAAGTGAATTCAGCCTGCTGTAGTTCTTTCGGATTGATCTCTACTACAAAATAGTCATTGACAGGATTTGGATATACTGCAGCCACTCCATCAAAATCATCCGGCCATCTTTCAGAAATTTGGGTGACTGTATCGCATGGAACAAATTGTTGTCCGGGCGAACCATTCTCACATCCTGCAAACCAGTTAGAATAATGACCCATATCCGCTTCAGGATCCAGAAGTTCAAGTGTCCATCCCTTTCCATTGGGCTCCTGTGGCCAAGGAGCTAAACTACTATAGGTAGCAGTTAGATATAGGACTCCATGCTCATCATATAACCTGAGTGGCTCTCCAAAACTGCTCAAACCAAAGCTAAATGAACCAATTCTATTTGAAACTCCAGGGTACTTATTTTGGAACTTATTAAGGTCACCACATAGCACCAAATAACCATTCTCCTCAATGAAAGTGTTCTCAGGAATGATATATCTGTTTTGGTCATTCCCATCTTTTAGCATCCAGCCGGAAATATCCATTCTTCCGTTACCATAATTATGGAGTTCAATCCAATCCCCCCCATCTGCTCCATCAAAAGAATGGTAATTGATCTCGCTGATGGTAACTCTTGGTGTATCAGGTGCCCCAAAAAAGTAGGCCGTAAAAACATCATTTGTATCAGGATTCAGCGTGATCGAGATATTGGTATCAGGGCTTGGGAATTTAATGTTTGATTGCCAAAAAGAGAATTCATAGCCCGGGTTAGGAATGGCGGTGATCGTTATAGGCACACTGTCAAAATAGATGCCAGCCCAGGGGAATGAGTCAATGGTTATTGTATTTATCAATATTTTACCAGCACCTTTTGGGAAAACATTTAATGTGACCGGCATCTGCTGTTTTAAGCCAAATACCCCTTGCACATTTTGACGGGCAACGGTAGGTCGCATTTTTATAAAATCCAGCAGTCCGGGAATACTCGAATTTTTCCAACCAACGTAGCTCCCATGTCCAGGAGAACCCCATTCATACTTAAAGAATGGGAATCCCCATTTTCCAAAATGGTTGGGCATTTCACCATCCATTGTGTCTCTAAATTGCTTAACTAATCCACCAAATTCCTCCTCTGTAAAAACTGCATTCAAGAGATCGGCGAATCTATTGATATAGTAGAATCTGAACTCAGTATTTTGGAGCAAATTGGCAAATATATACGCATGAACTTCCCAAGTCGCCTTGTTCAATGTCTCCTGCAATAAATTCGCATTATAAGACCCCCAACCGTTATCCAGATCCCACAAGATATATCGCCACTTTGCACCTGCTTTTTGCTCTCTCCAATACCTCACATTATTAGCCAGCCAATCCCAATTGGCAGAGTATATTTCGCAAGAAAAATAATCTATAAAATTATCAATATCCAACCATCCTTTTATCACTTCATAATTAGCGCTATCAGTCAAGTCATTATTAATGATAAAATCCAACATTTGATAAAAGTTATCGTTGGTACCTACCATGACTAATCCTCCATATTCAAGGAGGTCAATACTATCGGGATCTACCCCGTGGTTATTGGCAATAAAGTGTTCATTGATCTTTTCACGCATATTATATACCCCCCAATACTTCCCATTGAGGTATACAGCAGCTGGGCTTCTCGCCTGCCCATCCACATTCGTGTTCTTCAATGCGACAGCATGAATTACAGCATCTACAAAATGGATATTGTTCCAGTCAGTACCTGAATTTCTTAGGATGAATTGCTTAAACTCAAAGATGTCCTTATTTGAAAATAGTTGGTAATTGATCCTTGATTGGCCATAATTCTCCCTGGCAATGATCTTTAAACTCTTTTGGGGCAAGGATCTGGACCAGTTGCCGTATATCTTTACTCCAATAGTCTGTTCAAAACCCTGGCTTCGTTTCTTATCAAAAAATTCAATATAGGCAGGGATCTCTCTCCGCTGCCAAAAGTTTGCCCCGAAGTATGGGACCATGCTGTCTGCATTAGGACCTCTGACATAAATACCAGTATTGTAATCCCATAAACGTACCGGGTTCGTACTAATTGAAATCACCGGCAAGGAGGATGATGTTGGGTCATCAATGAAATAGGTATTAGTGACTAGTTCGCTGGGAAGTAATGTGTCATGAAAAGCCCTCGCCCTTATGACCCTGGTACTATCAACAACAATTGATGACACATATTTGATGGATGATTTAGTGGCTTCATCACCATTTTTGGTAAAGCGGATCTCAGTTGTGTTCAGAGAATTGGAGATACTAATAGTTTGGGCACCATTATAAAATCCCGGAGTTTTCGAAAATTGAGGATCCGGAGTATATCCTAAATACCCGGTTGATAAATTATTGGAGGAGTCAGGAGTAGGGCTGTTAAATAGCACCCATTTATTCCCTCCATCTACAGAACGACCATAGGAATCATCGATCTGCATATATTTTATCTGCACCTGGTCGATCATAGTACCAGAAGGTTCCGTTAAAGTTAATATCTCCCCCGATTGACTAAGACTAAAGTTGGTATGCATCCTGGCAATTCCAATATTGAACCAGGAAGGTACCGGCCCATAATCGAAGGAATTATCGAGTATTGCAAAGGATAAATAGGGTTTAGCGGTAAGATCCGAAGAAAAATTGCTGACATTATGAACTTGTATGGTCAGGACATTGTCTCCCGAAAGGAAAACGGCCCAGGGTATAAAATATAATTCAGGAAGCCCACCTGTATACATACTCGCTTCATGCTCATCGAAGGCCAACGAATCGAAAGGGGTGAATTTCCCGTTTTGACCTACATTTGACCTTGCTATTTCCCATCCATTGATGTAAGCTACAAAACCATCGTCATAGTCTATGTGCAATACTGCCCCCAGAATAAGACTTGGGTCTGTTACGTTAAACACCTTTCGCATATAAACTGATGATATGGGTGGTGACACGATCGTGCTATCATCGCCATCTCCATACCCAATACCGCCTTTCCCAACCTGCCAAAGGGAATCATTATAGGTGGGGAACATCCGCCATGTACTATCCGGCTCAACAATTGGAACAATATACCTCCAGGTATCCTCAGCACTAACAGCTGTTTCCCAATGATCAAAAAATACTCGTTTATCGTTTCCTGAAGCAAAGATCACAGCATAATCATCAGGCGCTACGATAACACTAGGCATGATCCACTTATCCAATCCCCATGTATTATCGGATATTCCGTAACCATCCAAATCGACAGGTGAAGTTCCTCCATTGTAAAGTTCTATCCAGTCAGGGAAACTCCCTTCTTCATCCATGACCATAGAGGCATTGGCAGTAGACACTTCGTTGATCACAACCTGTGATCTTGCAGGGGTTCCCAAAAAAAGGATCCAAACACATAAAATATAAATGCTATAGCGCTTACAAGTCATCTATCAATGCAATTTTGCCCAACTTTTATGAATGACCCTCTCACTGTTAAGCAGTGGGTCAAAAAATCTCACTTCAATAAAATATATTCCGGCAGGTAATTGTTCTATTTCATTTTCAATGCGGTAGGAATGATCCCCTTCATTCTGGTCACCTGAAAAGATATTTATACTCCTGCCAAAAACATCAACAATAAAAATTGAAACCTCTTCATGTGAGGGGACATGGTAATTGAGTATTAAATATGTTGAAGCAGGGTTGGGGTACAATTGTACCTTGCGAGCTGGCTTTTGCACCATATCAATACCAACGGGTGCGAGTATTGTTATCCTTCGAATGAAGGAATCTGCATAACAGCCATTGCTTGCTTCCAATTGAACATCCTTTACCCCTGTGGTTGCATAAACATGTGTCCCGATTTCAGCATTACTGGTATTATTTACGATATCATCAAATTGCCAATTATAATCTGTTGCTTCAGTCGATCCATTCACAAAGATGACGGTATCTCCTTTATAATAGGATGGAGCGGCCGTCCAAAATGAGGCCATAACCGGTTTATATAACTTAACCTCTACGGTAGCCAAATTCCAGCACCCGGCAGTGTCATTCAAATAAACGCTATACACCGTATTGGAATCAGGGGTAACAATGATAGATGTAGTAGAATCTCCGGTGGACCATAATTGAGATATTCCACCACTTACAGTCAATGCAATCGAATTGCCTTCACAAACAAATGTGTCAGGAGTAATTGTATAGTTGATGGTATTGCAATATATACAACTGCTATCCTCCGTATTAGCTAGAGGATTATAGTTAGTGGCAAGTGGGTCGGTGCATCCCAATACGATGGGAGGTATATAGAGGTACTCTAAATATAGGATACTATCTGCACTGTTCGTATTTGCGATCACTACTGGATGTCGTATATCCTTTGCGTAATACTTAAAGTAATACACCGTATCTCCACCATTATCGATAGGAAGCCCTAATAAGAAAACCGTGTCGTATCGATATTCCATATATTTCACACGCAATACATCATTCCAATTGTTAAGTGTGGTTTGTAAACTTCCCCAACTATCAACCAACACACTTCTTCTTCTGAAAATTTTATATTCGAGCCCTGCAGAAAGCGTCAAGGTCAATTTAGATATTTCTATCTCAGAATGGCCATAAGTATAGTCTGTTGAAAGCAGAGTATCTGTATTTCCTGGCAAGTAATTAGCACTTGCCGTATCCCAACCAGAACCAAAATTCCCGACCAAAGTCAATCCGGTCTTCCAAAAAGCATTACCATCTCCGTCATAAAACCAGTATGATAAGATGGTCTCAGAAGTAATACTTGCCACAGTTGCTGATGGGTGCATAGGCCCAAATCCTGTAAGGGCAGGATCATAATAAGATAGTGTATCATTGGTGATCTGATTCAAATTGTTAAATACAAATGATCGATTAGGGCCGGCATTCACAATCGTATCAGAAGATGTTACCGCAATTGAGTGCTGATAATTCGTGCCAGCAACGGGAAACTCATTATTGCTAATTGTGTATTGAGCATAGGTATCACTTTGGAATAAGAGTATAGCTATTCCAAATAAAAAGGTCTTACATCTATTTTTAAATGATAAGATCATTGAATAATAATTTTACCAGTGATCTGCTCTTCTTTAAAGGTATATAATTTATAAAAAAATACTCCTTTTGCAAAATTATTGCCATCAATAATGATCCTGTCATCTAATTTGATATGTTCTTTATGTAGCACTTCCCTTCCAAGTATATCATATATTGACAAAATAAAGGGCTGTTTTTTCCGGGAGCTTACCCTGCCTTCAATTTTCAGTGTAGCTGTTGTGTTCACAGGATTTGGTGAAACAACAACGCTAACATCAGTGTAGCTCCTTTCTTCGGTGGAAACAGCACACCCGATCTCATTGGACACATAGAATATCCTGTCGGCAATGAAAGACTTTAATCCAGGCAGTTCTTTGCTTGTATCGATGGAAACTGCAAAATTGATGTTATTCTCAAAATGCTGATCCGAATAGAGCTTATTGTTATCTGCTTTTACAAATGGTTCAATGCGGTTATAGATATCATCTATTTTAGGATATAGATACATGGTGGTGAAGTCCCCCTGAAGATATTCACACAAAGCAGCTTTGTATTTCTCAATATAATAAGTGGATTCTAACATCCTACCTGTCAATGGAACAGTATCATTGAGTGGAGATGGCGGTGGTGTAGGCATATAATATGCTGATAGTTGCTGTTTTTGTATAGTTCCTACATCCCATGAACCCCCTCCAAAAGCACCCTCTGCACCTGAAGATATCCAATAGAATTTATTATCAAATGGGTCATTATAGATGTAGTAATTATCTGCAGAATATTCATATACATTTAAATTGGCAAAGAGGTTATTGGCAGCCCAAGTGCGTATATAATAATCAGTAGAAAGTACCTGCTCCAATGAATCTTGAAATTTGACGCTTGGCGTATTATTGATCACATAGCTGAGGTTGATGAGATCTGACCAATCTCTATGGTTCTGTGAAGACTGCATCATAAAGTTATCTTCATAATTCAGTTTGGAGTATCCTTCCCAATTCAGCCCTGCCCCATGATACCCTTCATAGAGATTTCCGGTATTCTTTCCAAAATTGGTTGATAAAAAAGTACGGTCTACCTGCTCAGTAAGTATATAGAATCCCCAATCCGTTCCATTGATGATCACATTAGCGTAAGTACATCGCGGGGATATCGCATCTTGCCTATCCATGAAATCTGAAAACACCTTTTGACGCATAAAGGAAGGGTCGTTATACCCATTATTTAAGTTAAGCTTGTTGAGGCCGTCAAAAGTCTGGCCCAATACATATTTGTTGAGGTCTACCTTAAGGGATACCTTATTGGTATAGTCAATGACATTGTAATAAGATCCGGTCCCAGTGATTCTGATGCCAACAAATTTTATCTCATTTGAATTGATCTTCACATTTCCGATCAGATATTTATCATTTCCCTCCTCATGGTAATATTTCAATGAATCTATCCAGCCAGGTTGATGAAAAGATATTTCAATCGTGTGGACTCTGTCAGATTGGAATAGGATATCTCCGGGATTCTGAGCAGAAACACGAAAAATCAATAAGATAGGGGTTAAAAAGAACCAAAATTTATGCTGAATCATAAGATATTCAGCCAAAACTATAAATATTTTTTCTTTAATGCCAATAAAACTTCACTCCAACACTTATAGTATTTAATATAGGAATCCCTAATTACCAAAATTCTAAGCGCTAAATCACAAATCCGGATTATTAAATACGAAATCCGCCCGCCTGACTGACGCAGTCGGGCAGGAAACTCGAAATCCGAAATAAAAGGTGTTAAATCCCGGAGTAAGCTCTTGATTCATTTTTCCGATACAAATATCGGGGTATTTACCAATACTTCTCGTCCGCCGAATCCGCCGGCCGTGCGGAGAAGGCGGAATAAATATCGCTCGGCCTATGAAAAAACAGGTTACAAAACAAGGCAAAGCCATAAGGGGAGGGCTGTGAGGCATAATAAGCAAAACAATCCTTCAACGTATGGGCCTGTATTGTTGTTCAGCTTTTGTGTGCATGAGACCACGGATATACGCATTTTATTCCAATAAAATTAATGCCTAACAAACCTCAACTGTCCGTAGTCCCTTACGCTCATAGCTCTGCTACAGACTACGAACAGTGCCGGTTCTTTTTCATTAAGGAAAAAAGAACATACCCATTACAACAGTTTAGCCACCGAAAAGGTTACTGCCTCCTTAGTGATGTGGATGGGCAGGTTTTCTTTCCTTTTCTTCCTTCTTCCTTTTTTCTCCTTTCTAATTGATTCATTTGATCACAGACTGAAGAGCAAGTCACACCAAGGAAAATGGCAAGAGGGTAATGTGGTGGTAGAGTGAGGCAGTTATTTGCAAGTAATATCCAACCGGCCTATGAAAAAACAGGTTACAAAACAAGGCAAAGCCATAAGGGGAGGGCTATGAGTGAGCAGCCCGCAAGCGAAGCGGCTCGGGCTGCGGTCCATGGCAAGACGTAGTTTTGTCCTGATTTTTCATCAGCCTTGATTTTTTGGTTCTTTTGTATCAAGACAAAAGAACATACCTGCTGCGATAGCTCCGCCAACACGAGCCCCTCGCTGATACTATGTTGCTCAACTTTATCCAACATCATCAAGTGAACCGCTATTTATTCAACAAAAACAACTTGGTCACCTTCACATATTTTCCGCATTGCAATTTGCAAAAGTAGACACCTGATAGAAGGCCTTGCTTCATATCATCATTACCATCCCAAATAACTGAATGGGTCCCTTCATGTTGCGTTCCCTGATAAAGGGTCTTTACTTTACGCCCCCGAATATCATAGATGGCCATATCAATACGTGCATTTTCAGGCAGGTAATAATCAATGATTGTAGTATTATTAAATGGATTGGGATAATTTCGTAATAGTTGGACAGTAGATGTATTTCTCTTATCAATATTTGAGATAGTGGTATCAGGTATTTTTGAAGTCTTAAGGATCAATAAGGTCCCTCTCTGAAGAAAATTACTATATCCAATTTTCGAATTATAAGTGTTGGTCCCTTCACTGGTTGCTCCATTGATATCTCTTTTGAACCACTTAATGATATCTACAGTAGTATCAGGCAGTTTTATATCCAAACCACCTGATTCCAGTGCATAGAAAATAGAGACCTTTTCCCCGGATGTAACCACACAAGGTGTTGGTTTTTGTAATCCGTCATTTATAATATTTGAGATCGGATAACTCGCTCTCATATCCAACCTCTTGCCATTGATAAAATAATTGGTCCCTTTTCTGATAATGAGTGCATATTCAATACTGTCGTAGATCACTGTTGACAGCACTTCATCAGCAGATTTTACATCATTCAATGTAATATTCAAAAAATAGCTGTTCTCAAATAAATGAGGATAGGCTGTCCCCTTATAATTACCATATAAGATGGTGTCTTTGATCTGAATTAGATCAAAAGCTTTGGTACTGTCAATTCCAAGCTTTGTCCTAATTGTTCTCCATTGTTGGCTGTTATAAGGAAGCGTTTCATTTACTTCAAGGAACAACGGTTTTTCTCTGTCAAAGAGATCCATGATAGGTTTGGGGAGATTAAGGGCAGGTTCACCCCAATTTCCCCAGACACCACGGGTGACAATATGGTACATGTCAGCATCATTACGAGGAGTATCAGTAGTAATAATATCATATCCACTGGCCTTTACGCCGGTAGTCACAGCTGCAAGTGATGGTGGGAAGTCTCCCCAATCTCCAGTAATCTCAAAAGGATCCATATATAAAATCACATTACAAAGAGGCTTGTCTTCCGGAATGGAATAGTCAGAGATCAAATTGCTAATAGTGTCAAAATCATAATTCTCAAAGAAGTTCTTATTCCACGTCATTATCCAGGCATATGTCGGTTTGAATTGTATAGCTTTAAGCAGGATCATATTGATCATATTAGAAATAGACTCCAAGCCGCAGATCTGACATACCTTAATTTGGTACTCTTTTCCCATACCATTAGACATATATGAAAAATGCTCGTCCCCTACTATATAGGGGGGATACATACCCATTGTATAATTCTCTGACATGACTATATCAGATAAGGGGTAAATATCAAAGATAGTTTTCATCTCAGGAGTCCCTGAAACTCCTCCAAAATCCCAGTTCACCGCTTTATGGATATACGCTAAACCTAAAGAATCACATACTGACTTTAATGGCTCATACCATGATGTTGGGTACAGCTCTTCACTCACACCATCAATTCCCAGGGAGGCAAGGTCGGCAACAATATTGATCAGGTGGTTGATAGTAAAAGAAGTTATTGCAGGATGCCTTGTAGGCTCTATTACAAATGAATTTAAATGTTGGATGTCGGCATAGACTTTCATATTGCTTTTTTTGGCTTCACTCACCATCTCTCCAATATGGTCACCACGAAAATTCCATCCTGGTTGTGTTTCCAAAAATGAGGACTCAAACCAATAATCCATCCCGCTATCGGCATTTGTAACAAATATCATATACATCAATGCCGAATATTCGTTCGCTTCAGCCTTTTGTACAAAACCAACAACTGTATCAGGATAATTGTAAATTAATCCGGGATCTGTATGCATGCCATATAGAAGAGTATTATTCTGCCCCACAGCATCATTAGTATATGCCATGAAATTGACCAAACAGCAGAAAAGTAAGATCCTTTTGTACAACATAATAGACCTATTGTTAAAAAAACTATAAATCCTTTATTGATGAGGCAAATGCATCTCTATTCTCTACGCATCCAGAATTGAATCGTTGATCATATCACCATCATTAATAGTGTTTTTCATACATATGTGATGAACTTTTGAAAAAAAGGAAGGATTACTACACAAATATGGAGCTGCGCCCTGTGTATTCACTTATAGGTTTACTTTCTATTCAATAAAAATAGCTTTGTCACCTTCACTTGTTTCCCACATTGTAACTTACAAAGGTATACTCCTGAGCCCAGCGAATTCATCAAGTCATCATTACCATCCCAAGTTACTGAGTGGGTCCCTTCATCCTGCACTCCCTGATATAGGGTTTTTACTCGGCGGCCTTGTATATTGTAAATGGCCATGTCAATATTTACATTATTTGGCAGGTAATAATCAATGACTGTAGTATTATTAAATGGAACGAAATAATTACCTAACAGCATGATAGAAGATGACTCACTATTATGAACTACATAAGTAGTGGTATCCAAGATCTTTGAAGTCAATTGTTTCAAGCTCTTGTCCAGGAGAGGGTCATTGTTGGTCTTGCTTGTTCCATTGCCGGCAATACTATTATATGTAACTACATTTTGCGAAGATCGGGGATCGGACCGCATATTGTAATAAGGCGATTGATTTTTACTCATACCATCATTTACACATGGTATAAAACTCATCAAACTACAAAAAAGTAAAATATTTCTATATGCCATAGATTTTTCTGTGGATAATATAAAAACCCGGATCTCAATCTCGATCCAATGAATATTTGCCTATTATATACGTGTTATTACTAAAATTGTTGGTTTGATATATACCAATATGTCCCCATTTCATACATATGTGATGATCCATTGAAGATTGGGTAACATCTGAATCACAGATATAAATACCACATCTTGCAAAATTGAGAGGGAAAGAGGAAAGAAAGAAGAAGGAAAAGAGAGATTGGGAAAAATACTACTATTTGATACCTACAATTGCTTCATTGATATTCACCAGGTGGTCGCCGATCTTCTCTAAACTATTCACAAAATCTAAATAGATGATCGCCTCCTGCACAGAATAAGTTCCATCTTCAATTCGCTGATAATGATCCTGTTGAAACTTATCGCGCATATTATTCAGCTTATTCTCCATTTTATATATTCTCTTGATCAATTGTCGGCTTGGGCTTTCTTTATCCAGATTTATCCGCATCCTTTTGATCCCTTTGTACACAAGATCAAACATATCATTCAACTCTGCTTTTACCTCTTCAGAAAATGGAATATCCAATCCCCTAAATCGCTCAGCACTAACCATCAACTGGAAGAATATATCCCCTATTCGTTCTAGATCATTTATCATTCGGAGCATACTCTTGATCTTTCTTGATGTTGACGGGCTTATGTCACCGGCCGCTAATCCACTTAAGTAATTGGAAATGTTGATCTCCAGTTGATCAGTGACCTCCTCCCTTCTTTTTATTTTCTGATTCAGCTTATCGAAATTTTTCACCTTTTCGTAGATGAGTGCCATAACATTCAAACATAATTTATCAATGACCCTTCCAAATTCCTGTATCTCTTTTTTAGCTTGCTCAATAGAAAGTTCCGGAGTGGGCAACATTCCAAGACTTATATACTTCAAACTGAATTCCTCATCAGTATCTTTAGCCGGTTGGAGTCTAATAACCAATTTTTCCAGAAAGGGGACAAAGCCAATGAACAATAATACGTTCGAAATATTGAACAAACTATGAAATAATGCCACCCCGATTGTTCCGGCCTGCATTCTGGAATTCTCATCAGTGGCAAGTACCGACAGATTATTTTGAGAAAAATAGTTGGTCAGAAAATCCACTAATTGCTGAAAATAGGGGAATAAGATCAACATCCAGACCACCCCTACTATATTAAAAATTGAGTGGAATCTGGCGGTTCGCTTGGCATGAACATTAGCAATCACAGCGGCCATGTTCGCCGTAATGGTTGTCCCTATATTCTCGCCCAGAACCATTGCACAGGCAATTGGAAAATCGATCCATCCCTGTACCAGCATCACCAAAGTAATCGCAGTACTTGCGCTTGATGATTGCACTAAAACGGTAAGTAAAGTTCCAATTCCAATAAAGATAATTGTTGATGCAAATCCCAGGCCCGTATATTGTCGTAAAAACTCAAATATCTCGGGATTAGCTTTAAGGTCAGGGACGGAGCCCTTCAACAGATCCAAACCGATGAAAAGAATGCAAAATCCCAAAACAAATTCAGCAATATATTTAAGATTGCTTCGCTTTGAAAACAAAAATGGGAAAGCGACACCTGTGATCACAATAGCGATGCTTGTGATCTTCACCTTAAAGCCAAATACCGCCACGATCCAGGCAGTGAGGGTAGTGCCAATATTGGCACCCATTACAACTCCCAATGACTCTCCAAGGCTCAATAATCCTGCATTCACAAAACTCACTAACATAACTGTTGTAGCAGAGGAAGATTGGATAGCACAGGTAATAGCGAATCCAGTGAAGATCCCTGATAATCTATTGGAGGTCATCCCTTTTAATATCCTACGCAACCGATTACCGGCAGCATTCTGCAATCCTTCGCTCATCACCTTCATCCCATAGATAAAAATCCCTAATGAGCCAATCAATTTCAAAAAATCAAAAAACGAATACTCCATAGTTCTTACTTTTACATTTAATCGGATACAAAACTATGATCTATTATTTAATACAATTGATTTTAAATATTAATTTTATGTTAAGAAAACAACACCATTCAAGTAAATGTATTTAACTTTAATTGTAGCCCATTAAGGAATTACAGTTCTTAAGGTTAGGAAAAAATGAATAGCGAAGCAGTCAAAATTCTATTGGTAGATGATGAGTCTGATGTCCTGGATTTTTTAAGCTATAATTTAAAGAAGGAAGGGTATCATGTCTTGCTTGCCGATAATGGCGAAGAAGCCATAGAAATTGCCAATGCTGAATTACCTCAGCTGATCTTGATGGATGTGATGATGCCCAAGATGGATGGGATTCAAGCATGCAAAGAGATCCGCAAGAACAGGAAGCTCAAGACCTGCCTTATTGCTTTCCTGACTGCCCGTGGTGAAGAAATTGCCGAGATTGAAGGATTTGAGGTTGGGGCTGATGATTACATTACAAAACCTATTAAGCCCAAAGTACTTATCAGCAGAATAAAGGGCCTATTGAGGCGATTAGATCCCTCTAACATGAAACTCATTGAAAAATTTGGTGAGTTATTGATCGACAGGGAGCAATTCATTGTAAAAAAATCCAACAAAAAGATCATATTACCAAAGATGGAATTCAGCTTATTAGAATTGCTTACTTCTAAGCCGGGCAAAGTATTTACACGAAAAGAAATATTCAATGAGATCTGGGGAAATGATGTTATTGTAGGTGATCGTACCATTGATGTTCATATTAGAAAGTTAAGAGAAAAAATAGGAGGCCATTATATTCGAACGGTCAAAGGTATCGGATACAAATTTGAGAATTAACCTTAATCAAAAGAATAATGTATTAATGCATGAAAAATTCTACCCCTCAAAAAATTGCTTACAATACCGCCATTATCCTTGCGCTAATCATCTTGGTGATTACCTCTGCACTGAATTTCCTCATCAACAAGAACACCAATTGGTTTTTTGTGATTATTAACGGCCTCATCGTTTTTACATTTGGCTATTTTTTATTTATGAATGCGATCAAAGTATTTATTTATAAAAAGATCAAACGTATTTATAAAAGTATCTATCATTTAAGGTCCCCTGAAAGTTCATCCGAGAAAAACATTGACCTAAATACTGATATTATCAGTGAGGTCCACCAAGAGGTCATTGACCTTGCAGAGCATAAGAAAGAAGAAATAGAAGAATTACAACAGACTGCTAAATATCGCCGTGAGTTCATTGGCAATATATCCCATGAGCTAAAAACCCCCTTATTCAATATTCAAGGGTATATACATACTTTACTGGATGGTGGCATCCATGATCCCAAGATCAATAAAGAATATCTGTATAAAGCAGCTAAAAGTATTGATAGGTTGAGTGCAATTGTCACAGACTTAGAAGCCATATCAAAGCTCGAATCAGGAGATATGAAACCTGAAATGGAAAAATTCGACATCTACAAATTGATACTTGAAATATTTGAATCCCTTGAAATGATGGCTGAAACCAATGATGTCAAATTACATGTAAAAGAGGGTTATAATAAACCGACATTCGTATGGGCTGATAGCCATTATATCAGGCAAGTATTGGTAAATCTGATCACAAATGGTATTAAATATGGGAAGGAGAATGGTGTTGTCAATATCAGTTTTCATGATATGGATGAAAAGCTGTTGACAGAAGTTTCAGATGACGGTATTGGTATAATTGAGAAAGATCTTCCACGGCTCTTTGAACGATTTTATAGTGTGGATAAGAGTCGGACTCGGGAAAAGGGCGGAACAGGCTTAGGGCTCTCAATTGTAAAACACATTATTGAAGCGCATGGACAATCCATCAACGTTAAAAGCAGCTTTGGGAAAGGGTCCACCTTTGGTTTCACCCTGCAAAAAAATCGGTAGCCCTTATCTTGATTTACTTCTTGCAAAAGCTGATTTGATCACCACTTCGAGGAATCCTTTATGTCCTCCAGGATCATTATTCAAAATATAATCAGCACCTCCCGGCTCTTTTCTAGGATAAAAAACATTAGGCTTTGAATTCATTTCGATCATAAACAATTTTCCCTTATGATCCATTCTAATGTCACATCGCCCATACCCAGTTCCATTGAGCCCAACAAAAAGTTTTCCTGACACCTCCTTTAAGGTCTCCCTTAGCTCATTTTGTGCAACGGGGGTGATCCCCATCTCCTTATACAAAACCCATTTCATCTCAAAGTGTTTGAACGATTCCCCTTCAGGAAAAGAAAACTCAACAGGATCATAGACAATGGGATCATTCTCATCATCACTGTTTTCAGCAATAAGAACAGTAAACTCCTTTCCATCAATGAACTCTTCAATTAAGGCCCCACCAAAACTATGGATCATCATTCCTGTTTGAATGAGAAGTTGCTCATCGGTTTCAACCACCGATTCTTTTGTAAGGCCAATACTATTATAGCTATTAGGGTGTTTCACAATTAATGGAAAGCTCAGACCTTCTGTCTGCAACTTGATCTCCACCTCATTTTTGATAAAAGCGCATTCTGGAGTATGTATCTGCAAGGCATTACAAGCTGTCTTTAGTACTTCCCGTGTTATTCCATAAAATTGAGGATCTGCACCAGTATAAGGAATGGTAGAGATATCAAGACCATTGACTACTTCAATACCGGCTCTATCCTCATCTGCAGCGCCATCACATAGATTAATAAAGAGATCATACCCGTGCCCTGTCAGTTCTGTAATTTGTTGTTCTGCAGTACTTTTATCAATATAAACCAATTCACAATCATGGTCTGACAAAAAACGGGAGGGGTCACGTACCGGGTCAAGGTCTTTAAATGGAGAGGAGGAATTCTGATAGTTAACATTCAATATACAAATGCGCATATCTTATTGTGAATGTTTAGAGCAGACTTGATATTATATCTTCAACACTTACTCCTTCAGCTTCAGCCTTATAATTTCTAACCAAGCGGTGTCTGATCACAGGAAGAGCGATTGCTTTCACATCCTCCAGATCAGGAGAGTATTTTCCATTGATCACAGCATGGCACTTTGCGCCAAGTACAAGAAACTGGGAAGCTCTTGGGCCGGCACCCCATGACAAATAGTTGTTCACCATTTCAGTTGCCTTTTCAGAGTTAGGGCGGGTAATTCCTGCCAGGTTTACCGCATAATCCAACACATTATCTGCGATTGGCACTTTTCTGTTCAGATGTTGAAAATTAATGATCTCCTCTTTTGTCAGCACTTTATCTAAGGTTACTTCTCTATCAGAGGTCGTATTCTTCACAACATCTATTTCCTCACTATTTGATGGATAATCCATGATCACATTGAACATGAACCTGTCCAGTTGCGCTTCAGGGAGTGGATAAGTACCTTCCTGTTCAATTGGGTTTTGAGTTGCCAGAACAAAGAATGGCAGATCCAATTGATGAGTGCTTCCTGCAGCAGTAACACATCTTTCTTGCATAGCTTCAAGCAAAGCAGCCTGGGTCTTTGGAGGTGTACGATTGATCTCATCAGCCAAAATGATATTAGCAAATACAGGCCCTTTATTAAAAACAAACTTCCTGCTTTCACCACTACCATCTTTTTGTACATCCAATATTTCAGCTCCTGTAATATCTGAAGGCATCAGGTCTGGTGTAAATTGAATCCTCTTAAAGCTAAGATCCAGCACATCTGCAATGGTATGGACCAAAAGTGTCTTTGCCAACCCGGGTACACCTACAAGCAGGCAATGCCCATCACAAAAGATAGATATCAATACATTTCTAATAACTTCTTCCTGGCCAATAATTACTTTGCCGATCTCCTTCACTAGTTTCTGATAAGCTCCTGCCAGCGCATCTGCTGCTTCAACATCTGTTGTAAACTCAGTCTTCATATTTATTGGGTATTAGTTGTTAACCACTTTTTCAATATAGAACAATTGTGAAAATCCTGATCCAAATTTATATACGTTTTCAGAATCATTTCTGTAAGCCAATCTTCCATTACCTCATTTTGCTTATTAGAGAGGGCTACTGCCTGAATTCTATGGTAATCATCCTCCAGGTTTGCCTTATGTGGTTTTGTTTCAGATTTCAAGTATACGATCCTATAGGCTTGTCTACCATCACTAGTGCTAAACATGGAGGTTTCAGAAATTTCTCCGATCTCCATTTTGTCAATGATAAAATACAGTTCCCGGTCAAGTGCATTCATCTCAAAGATGGTAGTTCCACTTTGAGGGTTTACAAGCATCCCTCCATTATTCTTTGTCTCCTCATCCTCAGAATAGAGATTAACACCTTCAGAAAACAACAGCTTCTCATTTACAATATCATTACGGATACTATCCATTTTGCTTTTCGCCTTCTTTATTTCAAAACTTGTGATCTTTGGCTTGATAAGGATATGGCGCACATTTATCTTCTCCCCTCTCTTTTCGATCAGTTCTAGAATATGGAATCCGAATTTTGTTTCAACTACCTTTGATATCTCTCCTTCTTCAAGACGATAGGCTGCTGCTTCAAACTCAGGCACATATACGCCTCTATCCTGAAATCCTAATTCGCCTCCTTCCATTGCGGAGCCGTCTTCAGAATAGATCTCTGCCAAAGATCCAAAATCTTCACCATCAATGATCCTATCTCTGAGGCGAGAGATCTTTTCTTTAGCATATGCCTTTTGAAATGAGCTCACTTTTGGATATATCGCAATTTGCCCAATTTCGACTTCTGCATTATAAAATGGCAGGCTATCTGTAGGTATCTCTTTGAAAAAGGATTTTACTTGTGATGGAGTCACTCTAACATTGTTTACGATCCTTGACTGCATTTTACTGATCAGTAAATAACCTTTTATATCCTCTCTGAATTCATCCTTGATCTCAAGTATTGACTTGTTATAATATTCTTCGAGCTTTTCTTTTGATCCGATCAAGCTAATAAAATGGCGCAACCTTCTATCAAGCTCACCCTCAATATCATCTTCAGTTACCTCCAAAGAATCAACTTTTGCTTGGGTAAGCATCATTTTATTCATTAGCATCTGGTTCAGGATTTTACATTTTGTATCCTCTGCTACCGGCCCTTCTTCTAAGAATTGCTGATATTGCATCTCTACATCTGATAAGAGTACGATTTCATCACCTATGATTGCAACCACCTTATCAGCCAAAATAGGCTGGGCTATGGCGCAAGAAATACTGCAAACTATTGTCAAACATATGATGACACTTCGTTTCATTGTATTGCTATATATTTATTCTGATAATTTTCCGGATTCATCATCTATAAAGATCTCAAAATGTTTCTTTTTTTGCCCTTCTTCATACATCCTGT
This sequence comes from uncultured Chitinophagales bacterium, assembly GCA_964572485.1. Lineage (GTDB taxonomy): Bacteria > Bacteroidota > Bacteroidia > Chitinophagales > CAZNGA01 > CAZNGA01. The sequence continues at coordinate 12,885 of CAZNGA010000007.1, read as the reverse complement.
CATAAGTCTCATTGATCAATTTCAACTTCCTCTTATTTACAACTATTTTTCTAATATCATCCATAACGAAACTCATCGGAGGGATATTTCCTTTTCTTAAGTATTCTTTAACCACCATTAAATATAAATTTGAAGTGTCGCTGAATTCCAATAAACTATTTGAAGTTGATATATGATTGCTGTTTTGATCATTCATTGGAATTTCCTTCCTTATATCTCTATATAAAAACCAAAGAGAATCATTCAAATTAAAATTTATAGCATATTGAAAACAATAATTCTCTAATTTCTGCTTTTCAAGATCATCAAATGACTTTATCCATAACCTAAGAGAATCCAATTTAGGGGTTTCGGGTTTTACTTTCACAAATATCATCCTTAGGATATCTTCCTTCAACTCAAAATTTCGCTCATATTGAGCAAAGTACTTCTTGATCTCATCATCCTTAATTAAAGTATCCAGTTTTTGTCGAACCAGTTCCTTTTCATAGTAGTAGCTGATCAATGCCTCCTTATAGCTTTCTATTTTCTGCTGAATCTCCTCCTGTTCAATATTGGGATTTCTCTCGGCATAATTTAATACGATCTTTTTTCGAATCCAACTTTCCACATAATTTCTTAACAATTCAAGGCTATCTTCAGGGTTGGTACCTCTTTTAATTATGCTTGTTACATCAGAAATATAAAGGTATTGATCATATACACGGGCAAGAGGTTGCTCCAGTTTGTCATGGTCCTTTTCAGTAAATAAAGAGCACGAACCAATCAAAAATACGCAAACAGTATAAATCAGCTTTTTTGACACGCTTTACCTGGCAAGAGATTTTAGAACAGGTTCATTGATAATTACCGGATACTTTTCACGTAAAGAGTTGATCCAAACTTTTTCAAGGTACTCTTGATAATCGGCAACAACATACCCTTTAGCTTCGTTGAGTTTCTTATTTTCCGGCTTTAAAATACCAACAACATTTGCGAAAGACACATTGCCTAACTCATCACTAATACTATTACTAAGGCCCATTTTCCAGATGATCTGATCAGTTACTTGATTTTGTCCCTTTTCAAATACCCCATCTTTAATATCAATTAGCCCCAGTCTTTTTTCTTCCACCATATCCTTAATGAAGTCAATTGGCAGGTCACCCTCTTTTTTTATTAGCAATTTCACATTTTCGGCTGACTCCTTATCTTTACAACTATAAATTCTTACTTTTATCCTTTCACCCCATTGGTAATTCTTCTCATTCTCTTTATGGTATTTCTGCAACCCAATTGTATCTTCAATGGCTTTCGACCACACCTTATCATCAGTTAATTCAAAAAGTAATATGCCATCGCGGTATTCATTCATCAGAATCTTAAAGTCCTCATATTTTAATTCCAATCTAGCTTCTTCAAATTCAGAACATGAAGTTGTAACATACCCATTGTACAGGTCAGTAACTATCGCACCCATATCACTTTCTCGTTTCATCAATCTCAATCTCCCTAAATTCTTCGCAAAATCCTTCATCGTAAACTCAGTATCTAATAGCGTAAATAATACGCCATCAAGATCGCCAAGTTTCTCTGGATTCCATGGCTCCTTATCACTCAGGGTTGATAAAAAATGTTCAACGAAAATTTCCAGGGTCTTTGGAAATTCTTTGAAATTGTACTCGTCTTTGATGCTTTCAATCAGATTATTTTTCACAACTTCAAATCTAGGGTCTCTTTTTATTTTTTCCTTTAATCCGCTCTCCATTGATTCAAAGGACTGCATTTTTCTAACATCAATTCTCTTAATAATGTGATACCCATATGGTGAAAGAACAGGTTCGGAAAAATCGCCATTAGTTTTTAATGCAAAAGCAGCATCCTGATACTCTTCAACCATTCTGCCAACACCAAACCATGGAAGCTGTCCGCCTTTACTTGCTGTTGCTTTATCATCGGAATATGATGCTGCCAACTTGTCAAATGGAACGCCCTCCAACAGATCGTGGTGTGCTTTGTCGATCTTCTCTTTTGCTTTTTTAATAACTTCCAAAGGGGCATCCTCTTCAATACGTACAAAGATATGGGCAGTTAGGATCTCTCCTTTTGCTTCTCTCACATCATGCACTTTAATGATGTGGTAGCCAAATTGTGTTCTAAATATATTTGAAATATTGCCAATTTTCGTACTAAAAGCTGCTGATTCAAAGGGATATACCATTTGCATAGCGGTAAAATAACCTAGATTTCCTCCGTTATCCTTAGCTGATTTGTCATCAGACACCTCTTGTGCAACTTTTGCAAAATCTTCACCCTTTACGACTCGCTTCCTTATCTTCTGCATTTCCTTATAGACTTTGAGAGTATCCTCAGGTTTTGCATCAATCGACAGCTCTAACATTATATGGCTCACATTCACTTCAGTTTTTAATCTTTCATATACCTCTTTAACCAGCTTATCAATAATTTCCTTATCCATCATATAATTTCTGGCAAGTTGCTTTCGATAGGTCCTCAATTCTTTGTTAATGGAAGCTATAGTGTCATAACCAAGGTCTTTTGCTTCTGCAACCTTCAATCTAAAATTAACATACAGTTCAAGATATTCAGTCAGTGATTCTATTGTATAGCTTGCATCTTTGCCAACATTATTTTTCTCATAAATATATGCGAACTCAGATTTTGTTACATTTTTATCACCATATGAAAACAATACTTCATCCTGATCATTATTTACCTGACCAGAGGTGTTGCTCATTGCCAGGAATAGAATAACAACTGGAAATAAGAATAATAGAAACTTTTTCATTGATCCACGATTTTTATCAATAATAAATAAGCAACAAAAATAAGGAATTTTCGCATTTATGTGTAAAAAAAATTATAATTGCTTGGAAGGTCTAACCGATACCTTTAATAAGAATGCAAACGTTTCGGTTATTTTTTTTGTAGAAATGAATTTCATCCATGATCTCATTGATCAACTTCAAGCCGATCCCACCTTTTCTTTTCTCTTTGATAAGGTTCTTAATATCCTTTTCCGGAACAAAACCAAATGGTACTTCATTTATCCCCTCATCTATAATCTCAATAACTATCTTGTCCGAATCCGTCTCAACTGAAATTTGGATCTCCTTTGTTTCATCACATTTATTCCCATGGATAATTGCATTGGCGCAGGCTTCATCGACGGCAAGGACTATCTGGCTTTTTTCTCTTCTAGTAAGTTTAACATCCTCCAATTGTTCGGTAATAAACGATCGGATACTACGTAAATTGACCTTTGAGCAGATGGAAGTGTATTTAACTTTCATTGACTAACTCCTTCGCTTCTTTTTCAGTATCAATGAAGGACATTATATTAGCAAGCCCCAGGATTTGGAAGGTATTATATACCTTTTCATGCATGCTAAAAAATACAAATTGGCCATTTTTGTCTTTGAATTCCTCTAAATATGATATGAATACACCAATCCCGGCGGAAGATATGTAATCAAGTTCTTCACAATCAATAATAACTTTGGTATGGCCAGCAGAAAGTGCATTTCCCATTGAATCATCTAATTGGATCGCTGAACTGGCATCCAGATCGCCAATTATTTTGATTTTAAGTAATTTGTTATCTATGGATTCCTCGATCTTCATTTCAATTCCGTTATACGTCACCTACCTTATATAGTTTCAAATCAGCTCCTATAAAAATCGTAATACTAATAAGGTCACATCATCCATCCTGTCTGCATCACGGATAAAATCATCAAGATCTGTAATAATGGCTTTTTTTATCTCCTCTGCACTTAAACCGCTGTTCTTACTTAGGCATCTTTCAAGTTTCTCATATCCATATTCCTCACCTGTTTTAGAATTTCTTGCCTCCACAATACCATCAGAATATAGTAGTAACACATCGTCTTTATGATATACCTTTTCGTATTGAGATATATAGTCACTAAACTTGTCTGAACGTATGATCCCTAAACCAATTCCTTCATCCTCAAAGAAATAGGTCTTATCACTTCCCTTGCTATAATATAATGCAGGGCAATGGCCTGCTCTGGAATATATGATCTTGTCATCGTTGCTATCAATAACGAAGTAGCTTAGTGTTATGAACAAGTTTCTCTCCAAACAATTATTAAGGGCCTTATTTGTTCGTATCATAAACTCCATTGGAGATATATCCTGCTGTATTAAAACCTGAAATATCCCTTTCAACTCTGCCATATGAAAAGCGGCAGAGGTCCCTTTCCCCGAAACATCTCCTATCACTAGTGCTGATCTTTTATCATCCAAGACAGTGAAATCATAATAATCCCCTCCAACTTCTTTTGCAGATTCACTATATCCAGCGATCTGGCAGTATCCATTTTCAGGAAAATCATGTGCTAAAAGGCTTTTTTGTATTTTCTCGGCAATTTCCAACTCCTCTTTCAATCTCTCAGTCTCAAGGATCTCCCTAAATAATTTGGTGTTCTCAATGGCGATCTTTGCCTGATCAATATATGTTAAGGCCAATTTGATCATATATTCATCAAACCCATGGTAAAAAGATTTCATTAAGACCATCTTTCCAATGATCACATTATCTATGATAATTGGACATATCACTAAAGATCTGAAGGTAGTTTGCACCTTTTTTAATCTGTCATTCTTCTTAAGGTTTGGAGTGTATGAATATTCTATGGGCATTTCTGCATAAATAATGTTGTGCTTGTTGATGACATCATCAAATGCCACAATTTCTTCCTCTGAAATATTTGAAGCACTCAATGTTTTTTTCTCACCTGTTTTGATATCAAGTTTATAGGTTAACCATCCTCCTTCAGCATGTGTGTTGGTGAGACAAGAATTGAATAGCAGCTCTAATATGGATTGAATATTTACTTTATTATTAATGATCTGGCTTATTTCCTGGAAGCTCTCTATTTCATTCTTTTGTTGATCCATTACTGATGCAACGGGTAAGTTAAAAAATAGGGCCAGCATTGAAATGATACCATACAATGAAGAAAATCCAATAACCAGGATCAAGAAAACATTGTGAATCATGTGGCTCTGTATAATATAATTATCATAAACTTCCAGAAGTTTAATAATGAGAAGGATAGAGATTGAATTGATTAAAAAAAGAAAGGCCATGCTCCTCAATTTACCCCTGTTGCTTAATAATGCTACCCACTTAATTTGTATCATCAAGCTGAGGCCTATAATTGATCCTGCGCCAATTAATATATAATAAAAAGCATCATTGATCTCAATATCAAACAGCTTCTTTATCGGATCTATTACCGTAAAAACTGCCAATAATGCAAAGAATACATTCCATCTTAATATTATGACCTTAGTCCTCTTTACGAAGACCAACTTTTTGAACAATAATAATCCGATCATAAAATAGATCGTTACAGAATAGATTCTTAAGAGGCTAAGTAGAGTTGACTCCAAATAGGTAGGAAACCAGGTAAAATTAAACCAACTAAGTATTTCGCGGGTATGATTAAGAGGGAGGGCGATTAGGCCAAAAAGTAAAATATATGACAATACTTGTTCTACATTGAACAACTCTTTGGTCTCTGTAATGCTTTTAAAGTACAATAAATGACCAATAAATATCCAGGCAACAAACACACTCTGCCAAAAATCTGTTACTTCAAATTGTTTTGGGATGCCGGGTATGAAATCAGCAATGAGGTTAATGCTTAACAGGAAAAAACTGACCAACCCAATGACAAGATATAAAAGGTAGGCCTTTTCATTTGGTTCTTTTGCAAACAACTTGCGATTTTAGAAACAAATCTATAATAATATTATCCAAAATCATATTTCGGTAAGGAAAAGCTTCAAAAAAAGATCACAATAGTTGATCCAATCGGGTAAGTGAACGCTTATTTTGAGCAGAATTGATCGAGTTAATGATATTCTCCTTTTCCTTTGTTGTTAAATGCCAACTTAAAGAAGCAACTTCATCCATGGAGCTTGGAATATATTCAAACCTTACTACATCAATTTTCCCTTCCATCCATGCTGAAGCATATTCCAACAATTTATCGTTATTATAGTCCTGAAATTTATCCCAATTCATATAGAAATCCCCAATTGGATTAAAGAGTTGATCGATCAATGATTGCCTTTTCGTGCTTTTGATTCCCGAAAATTTCCTGCTATCCCTAATCTGAATGAATATGACCCCGGACGTATTATTTAGTATCCATTCTTTGAATAGGTACAAGAATCTTATAGATGATTCAAAACCGAAATTATCTCTCATTCCTGCATCTGTCACCTGGATCACCGGATTACTAGGGAGCATAACATTGGGTGAAATATATGGGAAGGTTGCATTCATTCTTAATGCACTGGTGAATTTCAATTTGCCTGCATCCTGCTTTACAAACAAGCGTTGAAAATCCACACCATCGATCTCTGCCTGATTTAATACATGATATCCTCCTGTTGGCCGGGTTAAAAAAGAAACCGGTTGAGTAGAGATAAACAATTTTCTACCATCATTGTTGATCGTTGGAGAAATTACCATCATCGGGATAAGCATGCTCTTTTCGTATGGTTCATAATCAATTAAAGATTTGTCTAAAAAGTACTCTGTATTTTCATTTAGTTGTCTTTCAAAAATATATCCCCTATCCTTGCGATAGGTGTAATCCCCCACTTTAAATTTTTGTAGTGGAAAAAAAATGTCACTTACCAATAATACATAGGCCATTGGATTCAACATGTCCTTGGCAATATTGTCTACATATTTCCTATCATATCTGTTGACCTTGCCCTCAAGTTGATCCCTTAGATACAACTCCCTGTAATATGCTGCTCCAATCATGCCTGCAGATGCACCTGTTATCATGAATGACTGGTTAAAGATCTTTCCCTCTGAAAGCTTATCGATCTCTTGTAAAATATGGGTCGTCCACACAGCAGATCTAAGTCCACCGCCGCTAGTATTTATAAAGATCATTTTAGGCAATTCTCCTTTTGAGAGATCATCAGCCAATTTATTTTGCCAATTTGAGAGAATGATCTGCATATTCTGTCGATCATCTTCTATGGCTCCCTTCCAACTAAATTCCTTAAGAGAATCTACTCCATAATGAGCATATTCGCTCTCATAATTGATTCCATACGCCTTATTCTTAAATTCTATCAACTCATACTTGACCAAAAAATTGAGTCCAATAAAAAATAATATAAACACTGTGACTCTCCAACCTCTTAACCAAAAACTAAATGCCCCCACAAACATCATCATGATAGCAAAAACCAGGAGAACACTCGCTCCTGCAGGAAAACGAAAAATTGGGTAATCAACCAAAAGCCCTAATGACACCAAAGTGGCCAGGGTAATTAATTCTACGATCAAGGAATTGAGGTGATGATGTCGAAGTACAGATGAAATAAGTGCCTTATCGTAATGATCAACATTCCTTGTAAATTTGATCTTAAAGGGATTACTCAGGTAATATCTTACTTCAATCTTCTTTTGCCCCCGTTTTGTATCTTTCCATTGCTTCTTTCCTACTTTTATATGTCTGTCTACTTGCTTCCTTTTTCTTCTCTTAATTCCAAACATCTTAAAAATATTCTTATTGGTAGAGAAAAAATAGGTTATTGAAATGGAGATCACTATGAAGAAGCCACTTAAAAATCCTGCCAATTGAAGCAGAATATCCTTCCCGATCTCTAACTCGCTCATTGACTGGAAGGTAATTATTTGAACAAAATATAGGATCACAAAAATTATTGGGATCAAAGAGTTATTAAGGCAATATTTTACAAATGGACGCTCTAATGTGGCTAAAAATGGGAACCGAAAGCTGTGTAATATATATGTGGTAATATTCCAAGTAAGCAAAAATCCCCCGAAAGCCCCTCCCAGTAAGAGGAAACTCCAATAATCAACACGACCTAAATACTCAGGATCAAGAAAAAGGTAAGGAATACCAAACTTTTTCATGAATACCTTTAATATGATCCCGAACAAGATGATCCAGAAAAATAATAGTATGTGATGCTTCTTGACGTGCAGTAACATCAATTGGAATGGGAAGGAATAATATATTCTTCTTAAGAATATCATCGATTAATAGAATGTAAATTTAGAATACTATAACGGAAAGTAGGCATATTTGTTCTGATATATAGCTGATACAGTTATAAATATGCGAGTCACATCGCCTGTCAATTCATTCTATATCAATTATACATATTTTTAGTATAAAGGGGTTCAAATTATTCAATTATAAGAGAAACCCGGGTAAAGTGATATATTCAAAAGTCCTAAACACTAAAATCTACTCATTCACCTAAGGAATTTGCTCATTTAACCTACATTTGTAACATTTCGTCAAATGCTGCGTATCATATATACATCATGTTACAGTCAAGCAGCCCTAAAAAACTAAGTCTTTCCATACCTTTAATAATCATCTCATTATTACTGATCTTCTTACCAAATAATAGCAATGCTGCATTAAGAACAACCATTCAAAATGGTGCATGGTCAGATCCTTTTGTTTGGGATTGCGGTTGTGTTCCACTTCCTACAGATGATGCTATAGTAAATGATACTATAAATGAATTTGGTGATATTATAATCAACGATCTAACTATAAATATGATAGGAAGATTACTTGATGCCGGTAACAATATACTTTCTATAACTGGGAATCTCATAATACTTGGTGATTTCTACTACGCCACAACCGAATTCATAGATGTTGGCCCTGACACGATCACAAACACATCAGGGCCTATGTTCAACAATGTTGTTATTAATAAAATAGGTGGAGATATCATCTTGAATACCAATATCACTGTATTTGATACATTATTCCTGCTAAATGGTGATATAGTTCTTGGAGCCAACGATATTAGCTTAGGCTCTAATAATAACAGTGGCACTATTTCAGGAGGAAGTTCTTCAAGTTACATTCAGGCAGATGGCACAGGAGTTGTAAAGAAAATTTATACCGTATTAAGTCCCATGAATTCTATAGTGAACTTTCAGGTGGGCGATATTGCAGTCTTCTCTCCACTAACGCTTATGGTGAATTTTGCAACATTTGTAGGTAGAGATGCATTTATCTCTATTAATGTAACTGATGCAATACACCCAACCCTTATCGACCCTGACTATATTACCAGATATTGGACTATAAATTCGAGCGGGGTAACAAGTATTGATTATATGGTTGACTATATCTATGATGACTCAGACATCGTAGGCAATGAAAATAGTTTTCAGACTGAGAGATGGAGCGGAAGTTCCTGGTTTGCCTATGATCCTGTAGATGCAGCAAACAATCTATTCACCGTTAGAGGAGGGATTTCTGATATCCCTGCATTGGATGACTTCACAGGAGGTGGAAATGGAGGAGTTATGGCCATTGAGGTGTTACATTTTACAGTACAGCCAAAGGGTGAGGTAGTTGAAATTAACTGGGCAACTACTATGGAAGTCAATAATGACTTCTTTACCATTGAAAGGTCCACCGACGGGCAGAATTATGAAGAACTTGCTACCTTACAAGGTGTTGATAGTTCCATGGTCACTAATAGATATGAATTCGTCGATCAAGAGCCTCACTCCGGGATCTCCTACTACAGGTTGAAGCAGACAGATATTGATGGCCAGTATGCGTACTTTACTCCTGTAGCAATAAAATTCTCATCAGATAATTTGCTCTTTATCAAAGTATATCCTAATCCCGCTATAGACAATCAACCATTTAATGTAGAACTCAACGGATTTGAACAAAATGAAGAAGTAGTTGTTGTGTTGCTCAATCAAATGGGTGAAAAGGTCTTTTCAAAAGTAGTTGTTTCAAAGGGCGATAATCTCCTTACCGCAATTGATCCTGCTTTCAAGCTACCATGTGGTATTTATTTTGTGGTTGGAAGCAGCAATAATGAGATCTACAAACAAAAGTTGGTCATCACTAGCCCAAATCAACAAGCCAGAACATTTGCCAGCTATTAAAATCCTCCTATTTTCAACCTTGTGACGCCCTGATCATTTTATTAATAAGTGATGGTTTGGGTGAGTTCCTTGTCCATGATCCAATTATAAAAAGATCAATCTCCGGTTTCAAAGGCCCCAATATCGGGCACAGCATCTCTTGAAAGACCATTCAGGTCAGAAGTTAATATGCCTACTCCGGGCTTTCCTGTATTATTACATGGAGAGATGGACCTCAACCCATAATTGTTCTTCGTATAATCTATGAATTGTGGATTTTGATTCCTGATCACAGAAACAAAATGGGATGGATCACTGGTACTTTTATCGGACTGCAATAAACAATTGGTAAACACATAGGAATACATGGAATCAATTGTTGTCCCTATCTCCAGTTCCATATATTCATTTGTTCCTGTACCATAAATTATTGTATTGTTAAATGTTGCATTCAACCCGGCAACTCTTATAACTCCATTAGGATCCTCATAATAATTGTACATTCTCAAGACCGGCTTTTCATGATCCAGAAAGATGTTAGTACCAAAATTGGCAAAGGTACAATGGGTAAAATCATAGTACCCTCCATATTCGAGCTGGACATTATATTGACCGCAATTATATATCAAACAGTTCTCTCCTGTTATGGCTCCAAAAAATCCGAAAATGCCTGAAATAGCAGCATCCCTAATGATGGTGTTGGTCACTAATATATCAGGGATATTACTTCCGTCAACCACCATATTATCATTCAAATCTATCGATCCAACAGTAATACCATATAAAGCATTCCTGATTTCCGCATAGTTGATCATGCTGTTTGTGCTGCCCCTTATAATAACAATGCCAAACCACTGTCCAGGTAGATCTTCATAAAAAGATTCTAGTCTGGCGCCCTGAAAAGTGACCATGCTATCTAAGGACCCATTAACGATCAACGTCCCTTTAACTACGATCATAGCGTTCGTATATGCATGAATTCTCACTCCTTCTTCCATGGTCAAGGTACACCCCGTATCCACAACAACATAATCAAATATTACATATGGGAGGTCATTGGTCCATACTTCATCACAGACCGTTTCCTCACTAAAGAAATGTGCATTCTGACCCCAGGCGATGAGTTTGATCTCCTGTTTGTTCCCATTGGTCAAAAACCTGATCTCATCCTCTAAAAAGAAAGGATTTGCATCATTATTTGGATCAACTGTTACCTCAATAAAAACGTACATACTATCCTTTGGCAGTATAGTTATATCATTGACTACAACACCACTGGTTCCATCAACATTTATCCTGAATTGAGATGCACTGCCACCAACCAATTGAACATATGAGATATTGATGGTCTCATTATGGTTGTTATATGCCTTGATGTAACCTGTTGTTGAACCGACTTTAGTAAAAACAGTATCAAATGTAAGTGTATCCGTTGAAAAGGAAAGCTTCGCGGTAGCATCATCAATAATACGATCCTTACGGCAAGATAGTGTCGAAAATAAAAACACAACAGTTGCAATTAAAAGGATATTACCTTTTGAAAAGATCATTTTTGAATTCATTACCTCTTTAACGAAAATGGATAACATTTATGCTGTAAAGATATACAATAATGTTTTCAGGGAATATTAAAAAGAGACCCATCAATAAATAGAAGGTCTTTTTTCTTATATGGTTTTGACAGGTCATTAAGAAACGCTAACTTTGTAAGAACCGCTGACTGCAAGTAATTATAGCATTTCTATCAGTCAAGGTTCTAATTTATGATATCTTTTCATTGCTTTGAAAAAATTTGGAGGCATCAATTATGAGAAAGCCGGTTGAGAATATACTGTCACTGATTGGTAACACACCTATTGTAAAATTGAAAAATATTTCCTCATCAATTCCTGCGGAAATATGGGGGAAACTTGAATATTTCAATCCTACAAATAGTGTAAAAGACAGGATCGCATTAAGGATGATTGAAGAAGCGGAGAAACGTGGAGACATATCAAAGGGTTCTGTAATAGTTGAACCTACCTCAGGGAATACAGGCATCGGGCTGGCATTGGTTTGCGCGATGAAAGGATATGAGATGATCTCAGTAATGCCTGAGGCTATGAGTCGGGAGCGAAGAATGCTACTTGAACACTTAGGAGCCAAGGTAGCAGTTGTACCCTCCTGCGGTAATATTGATCAGGGATTTCACAAAGATGATATTGAGAATACTTTAGAAAAAGCCATTGAGATCGTAAATAGCACGCCGAATGCTTATATGCCCAACCAATTTGAAAATATGGATAATCCGTTGACCCATGAAGAAACCACTGCTTTTGAGATATTAGAGCAAACGGATGGGAAATTTCACGCTTTTGTGGCTGCTTGTGGCACTGGCGGTACCTTTAGTGGAGTGGCTAAAGTTTTAAAAGAGAAGCATCCAAATATTAAAAGAGTGGTAGTAGAACCTTCGAATTCAGCTGTGATCTCAGGATGCCCAGAAGGATTTCACAAGCTTCAGGGAATTGGTGAAGGATTTGTACCGGCAACTATGAATACAGAACTTGCTGATCAGATCGTGCAAGCTGATGATGCCAAATCAATTGAAATGGCGCGTTCTTTATCAAAAAATGAAGGTATATTATGTGGGATCTCAAGTGGCGCCAATGTGCTTGCTTCGCTTATTATCGGAAAAGATATGAAAGAAGGGGAAGTCATTGTCACCATCATTCCCGACAATGCCTATAGATATTTTTCTACAGAATTATTTGACCAGGTACCCAGCACTGCATCACAGGATGTGGGAACAAAGGTTTGTTAATCAGGAAGGTTAATTATCTACAAAAGATTAAATTGATTTAAGAACAAGAATTCACGCCCGCCTGACTGACACAGTCTGGTAGAATTTTCGATTTAAGAAGTAATCTAAAACATTGAATAAATTTCAATATTTATAA
>CAZNGA010000006.1:37793-73345 GCA_964572485.1 uncultured Chitinophagales bacterium | reverse complement strand
CTTGACGCTTCATCAAAGGGCAAAGGTACGGAAAATAAGGGGATTTTTAGAGTGATTTGGTCAAATTCGAATTGGATTTTACATATCATTAAGTTAAAATTTAAAAGTAAGTATTAGTAAATTTGTGTATTTAAGAAAGAACCGTTATTTTATTCTTAAATTGCAGATTATTATACCATGACAGCCATCGAAAAGCAGATCATCGAAACGTGGCAAATCCACAACCGGGTAAATATTTTTATGATTAACCGTATCCCCAATGATGCACTCAAAACCACCATGAGTACAAGAGGAGGGAGAGATATTGCACGGCAGTTTGCCCACATGCATAATGTGAGAGTTTGGCGGCTGAAATCATTTGCGAAAAAGAGAGGCCTCAAGCTTACTGAATTTGATAAAAATGACAGCCCTGTCAGGAAAATCCTCCTAAAAGCATATGAGCAATCCGGAAAAGCCATGGAAGAATATCTGAAGCATTGTATTGAAAATAAGGGAACAGTTTCCAACTTTAAACGTGGTGTTGTACCGATGCTTGCCTATTACATCGCTCACGAAAAGCACCATCATGGCAATATGTTATTGACCATGAAGCAAAAGGGATTCAAATTGCCGGATGAATTGAAATGGGGTATTTGGGAGTGGAACAAGATATGAGATCTGAAATCCGCCCGCCTGACTGACGCAGTCGGGCAGGAAATCTGAAATCCGAAATCCGCCCGCCTGACTGACGCAGTCGGGCAGGAAACTCGAAATGCAAAATAATGTCGAAATGCTAAAACAAAAGAATTCAGAAACCTGAAATTTTGATCCTGATCGATAAAGGTTATTAGTTAAGTTCCTTTTTGTTAATTTTGAATAGTGAAGTTATCCAACATCGTTTATGCATTAATAGCTGCAATAGCTGTAGTAGTGATCCTGATATACGGCAAAGCGATCATTCTACCATTTGCACTGGCAGTAGTCGTCTGGTTTTTGATCAAGGTAGTGAGAAACCTCGTCAGAATGATCAAACTTGGACGAAAAACTCCTCCAACATGGCTCCAAAATATCTTCTCATTTCTGTTGATCTTTTCTGTATTAGGAATGATCAGTAAACTGCTTAGCGACAACATTACCAAAATGTATGATGTGCTGGCCATGTATGAGCAGAACTTCAATATGCTGATCAACCGCATAAATGTTGCCTTTAGCATCAATATTAATGATCTGTTCAATGAATTTGTGGGCAATTTTAATATCTCAGACCTTATGAAGAGTTTATTTAATTCTATCTCTGAAATATTTGCCGATGCCTTTCTGGTACTTCTTTATACCGTCTTTTTGATGCTGGAAGATGCGATGATACCCCTCAAATTGAAAGCCATGATCAGCGATACTGATAAACATCAAAATGCGTTGGCCCTTATCAAAAAGATCAGCAAGTCGATCAATGAATATGTGATGTTAAAGACGGTTGTTTCATTAATTACAGCAACGGTCAGTTATATCGTAATGCTCATCATTGGTATTGACTTCGCATTTTTCTGGGCCTTCCTGATTTTCGTGTTGAACTATATTCCTACTATTGGCTCTTTGGTAGCCACCTTATTTCCCGCCCTCATTGCCTTATTCCAGTTTGGCGAGATATCATCTTTTTTTATAGTATTGGGTTGTATTGGTGCCATTCAGGTCGTAGTTGGCAACTTCATCGAGCCCAAAATAATGGGCAGTTCCCTCAATGTAAGCCCATTGGTTGTTTTGATCTCTTTAGCTTTTTGGGGAAGCATTTGGGGAATAGTTGGCATGGTATTGAGTGTACCTATCACAGTGATTCTCATCATTTTATTTGCCCAATTTCAAACAACTCGAAATATTGCCATTTTGCTGTCGGGTAATGGGAATGTCTGAAAACAACCGGGATACTAACAATGAGGATCATGTTGGTGATACTAAAGAAATGGCTATTATCTATAAAGGAAAATTTGTATATTGGTATCGAATATAAATATAAACTGTTGCGTTAAAACTTGAATCCAAGAAAATCCTGAAGCATCATGGTTAAATATTTATTGATTGTAATTCATATTCTCATTTATGTTAACTGTTTCGCACAGTCAAATTTGAAAGTAGAACCGGTTATTATGAAGAATAAAACTACAACATACTACCGCCCATTATTTGGAGATAGTTTGAATATGTTTTATAATGATACCCTTATTTGGAAATGTCATTATCAAAATACACCTTTAAATAGTTATATGCCATTATACATTGTTGACTTTCAAAAGATCGATACTTGCAGGTGTTTCTCAGAAAAATACCAAAAAGTAAGAGAGGATATTTTTTCTGCAGAAAGCTACAAATTAATGATTAGAAGACAATATGGATACTTTGCAAAGCAGAAGGATAATAAATTTTTATATGTAGAAATTGACAAGGAAGGACATATAGCAAATTCTGTAACATATTATTTTGATTTCGATAAGTTGGTAGGAAGTGACACCACACTCGTTGTAAATCAATATACATTTGATGAATCCTGGAAGGTTTATAACTATTTCAAAGTGATTAAAAAATAGCGAATACTCCTCAAAATTGACAATTCCGCCTGTTGGTGGATAAGTCTTTGACAACAATAATTAAGTAATTAGAAGCCGAGTGAAATAATCATCATTATTTTCCACTTTCCAGCAACTCATTGAATTTGTCATCTATGTGGCAGTTAAACCATTGATCAATAACCGACCGTCTGAACCGCCACTCTTTGCCGATCTTAGCTGCCGGAATTCGTTTTTCCTGTGCCCATGTATAGATGGTTTGTGGTTTTAGCCGAAGGTATTCTGCAACCTCCTCCAATGTCATGATATCATTTGTCTTCTTCATGGCGTGCAGTATCAGCGTTTAATGAATGTTCTACTTCATGGTCTATTTCAATGGGATCTTGTGGTTTGTTGGCCAATACCTCTTTTTTGGCTGCCGGTTTTTTATTGCCAAACATATCAACTGTTGCATGAATAACAGCCAGGTAAAAATTTCCTTCCAATGGACGGAACAATTCAAATTCCTGGTCTTTGTCACCGAGGAAAGGCCTTAAGTTCCAGGCCAATTGCATACCAACGAAAGCGAAAACTACCACCCATAGCTTAAAAATATTTAACCCGATTTTTGGATATACATTCTTTTTCTCACAGGAAAACTTCAGTGCTTCTATCATTGTCCGCATACCAAATATACCTGAAAAGGTAAAAATGGCAACATGCAGCAATTTTAAGAAGCTATAGTTATTGCCGGTGAGCATAAAAAAGAGTACGATGGGCGCAAATGAGACCATGATGGTTGTATGGACCACAAATCCCGACAATACCATATTAATCATTTGGTAAAAGCTCATGCGCGATCCCAACATATATTGGATCACGAAAAAGACAGGAAAGCAGATAAACAAAGCCAAAAATAGTAACACCGGTACTTTGATCCCGCTTACCACAGCTTGCAATAAGCTATTGTAGCTGCCCATGATCAATCCGTAGATGCATGCGAATAAGAAAATGATACCTACCTGTTTGAATGTAGTGACATTGGATTTGCTCTCTTGACTGAGGGATTCGAAATAGGCTTCCTTGTCCTGAAAAACTTTAAATATTTCTTTCATGGTATGAATTTTTTTGTGGCTATTTGTTTCAAGCGACAAATATAAACAATTATTTCATCTAATTACTGTTTATTGCTGTTTGTTATTGTTTTATAAATAAATGAATGATCTTAATACAAGGGAAGCCACTCCCGAATGAAGAACTCGCTACTATGTTTAATCCGGGAAAATGGTATATTAGTGTAGATATAGAAAATAAGTTAACTCCATTTTGATAAAATGGAAAAATGCACTAAAATTCTATTCTAATAATATTAACTGCAAGTTGTCATACTGCAACCAAAAAAATGAAATATGGATAACCAAAAATCTAAACCAGCACAAAAGGAAGCTATTATAAATGATACAATACCAAAAGTTACGGGCATAGGCGGAATTTTCTTCCGTTCGAAAAACCCGAAGGAAGCAAAAGAATGGTATGGCAAAAACTTAGGGCTTGCAATAAGTGACTATGGTTCACCTTTCGAATTCAGAAATGCAAATCGACCGGAAGAAATCAATTATCTTAACTGGAGTCCATTTGATGAAGGATCAGATTATTTTGAACCATCTAAGAAAGAATTTATGATAAATTACAGAGTACAGAATATAGAAGGGCTGGTAAAGAACCTCAAAGAAAATGGCGTGACAATACTAGACGAAATTGAAGAGTTTGACTATGGGAAATTTGTTCATATTATGGACCCGGAAGGGAATAAAATTGAGCTATGGGAACCCATTGACAGCGTCTTTACTAAAATGGGCGGGCCAACAACCAAGTAACAATAGGTTGCAATTTCTAAAAGCAACATGAAAACGCATGTAACTCTCCCCCATGACCAGTCGTGAGGATCCACCCTCGTGACAATTCAATAGCTTTGCATCGGCCTGATCAGCCTTCCCGGTGGTTTCCCACGAGTGTGGATGCTTGCAGGAGGGGTGATATAAATTTGAAATGTCAACCTTGCAAAGAGGTTACTTACAATAAATCACCTTTTGAATTATTCGGGAGTCACTATTCACTAATTCAACAAAATACAATCCGTACGAAAATTGAGTAAGATCAATGATGATATGGTCCTCTTCAGGAATAATAGATACCACAACGCGGCCTATTGAATCATATACCTTAATGATCGTATTCTCTTCATTAATGGAGCCAATATCAATAGTTAACAGTCCATGGGTTAGATTTGGAAATATACTGATACCGTGGCCCTGTTGAGCAGGATCTACGAATGTATAATTTGAGCAATCAATCAAATTGTTTAGATATGTAAATCGCCGGCTGACGAACGATTTCAAACCATAGATTTGCCCTCCTCCTGGGCCGGGGCCTCCGTTGATATCGGAATCAATATTGGTATCAAAATCTGCATCAGAATACATCTTATTACCATCAGCATATACATAGGAGTTGATCAATGCTTCTAACGAATCGATCATTGGATAAATGGTACCTGTATTAAACCATACATCCATCAGGCTACATAGCTGAATAAGATATTCAGTGTAAAGGTTGCTATCGTCAAAGACTCGCTCAACAAGAGGCCTGTCAGTGGCAATATAATTGGGTGCTAATTGGGTCAGATCTCCGGTCCCGGAGCCTCCACCGTAATTACCAAAGGCCTCATTCCCATCCCATTTGATCCACTCCCACTTACCAGAAGTGAGATTATGGTAAATGTAATAATTGCGGGCAGAATTTATATAACTGTCCAAATTACTGAAGAGGTTATCCAGGGCTATGGATCTAAGGAACTGCGTCTTCTCTATCCGTGACCCTAGGTCAGCAGCAAATTCAGTATCCGTTGTGTTATTTATGAAATCGATCAAAGTGATCAAGTCGCTCCAATCATCCAACGTTTCATTTGTTTTTAACTCATATCTGTCGGTATAATCTGTTTGTGATGTGCCATAATACTTTAAGTCTGCTTCCCCGTTGGATCCTTTGAAATTATCACCTGCTTTAAATAGGTTGCCATCATCATCCAGGATGGCCCAGTCAAGGAATTGGTCATCGATCTGTTCAACAAGGGTATAAAATCCCCAGTGTGTTGTATTGATATATACATTGGCATAGTTAGCACGTGGTGCAGGAACTCCTGCCTTGATACAGATATCAGAGAATATCTTCTCCCTGATGAAACTTGGATCTTTAAAGCCATTGCTAAAGTTGAGTTTCTTTAAACCGTCATAATTTTGCCCGATGACATATTCATTAAAATCAATTTTAAAGGATTTCTTATTTCCGGGATGGCTGTATGAAGAATTCCCTTTAAGCCGAACACCCACATTGGCGTAATTTCTGACTCCTGTATTGTCAGTAATTTTGATGTCAGCTGCCATGTATTGTTGTGTAGTGGTATAGTAAGTGGTCAGACTATCCCAATAATTGGGGTCACTGAAGGTGAGCTCAAAGGTAATTACCTGGTCACTACCAAATACATTGGCCCCATCAATTTGTGCGAACAAAGCCGGAGTCATGGCCATGAGGACAATCCATTGCAAGAATTTCATAGGATTAAATTTGTTGATTGTTTGACTCAATAATTTACAATAGGTTTAATAAGTGGTGGCCCCTATTGTACAAAGAAATGATATTGACTACTTGAACGCAATAATATGCTAATGGTTGCACATCTTATCCGGGTCAGTGGTTAAGCCATCCTGTTTCTGGACGAATTTCTCTTTGAAGTTCAGGAATTCGATCAATTCCTCAGCGGTCATATTTTGAGCTGAGCAAGTAAAAAACCGTGCATCGTCACCAAAGCGATCGATGATATCTTTCTGGAGGGACTCCTTGGTATAACCTTTGTTTGATTCCATCATCATTCTCATCACTTCATGACCATGTACATTCCTCATAGTATTGCAACTTTAATAAATATTCAAATTGTATAACAAATATACAATAATAATTACTGATACTTGTGAATGTTGTATGATCACCATGCTTCCAATTATGAAATAATTGCTAATTTTATGGAGAAAGATATTAATATTCAATTGAGCATCGGAATGATCTTGCTCTGATGTGTTAAAATATGAAATCATGTATACGATAAAATCATGCTCATTTCTTTTTCTTTGTTGTTTTGTCTTTAGCTGTGGACAGCCAGAGGAAACTCAGGAACCAGAGCAGAAATCGGTAGAAAATACAGAAGCAGCCCCACAGGAGGAAAGTAAGCCAAATAATAAAGTGCAACTAAATGATGGAGAAAAATGGGAAGCCAATATTGAGACCACTGAGGGGATAGAGAATATGCATCAGATCATCTTTACGTATATGAATGCAGAAGATCCTGTAGATACGCGATGTGATGAGATCCATGATGAACTTAAAGAGGAGTTTGACCTGATCTTCACTAATTGCACGATGACCGGCGATGCCCATGTTCAACTACATAATTATCTGATACCTGTCTTTGGTTTATTTGAAAAGCTGGAAGATGAAGAGCTGACACATTGCCGAAGATTAATTGTCCAAATGGACAGTTACCTGTATAAATACAATACGTATTTCAATTAGGATTCCGGGGAGGCACATTAGGGGGCCGACTTGGATTTATTTTTTGCAAGGCACACCTGGTGGTTTATAGATGTGGTTAAGCGAGCGACTTCAAAATAACTCAGCTAAGAATTTACTAAATATGTACAATCAAACAATAAAACATACTTCCATCCCTGCGAGATGTATTCCCCCTTGAAAAGGTGGAGTTAAGAGGGGAATCCCTTTCACAAAAGTGAGTTAAGAGGAGTTTTCTTTTGAATGAAGATTAAAAGAAGAAGCGATCTTTTTAAGGGATAGTCCAATTTCCCCAAAATGTATTCCCCCTTTTAAGGGGGTTAGGGGGATTTAAGAAGGAACTTACTTTATTGAACTTTTTCCCACTTGATGGCATCATTCAAACATACATCGATACATAAACCACAGTTAGTGCATAGGTTTTCATCAATAGTTACCTTCCCATTCTTTTTGACGAGGGCGGGGCAGCCGAAATTCTCAATGCAGTGGTTACATTTCTCGCAGGTCTGGAAAAGATCGAACTTCTCGATCACGGTGGGAAGATCTTCTACAGAGATCGCATTATCCAGCAATCCATCACCACCAATAGTTGAATTCAGAAGATCAAGAGCTTCCGTACCTTCATACTGATTTTGATTATCTTCCAGAAGTTGCCTGACACCATTGGCTGCACGTTTACCGCTGCCAATGGCTGCTATGACGCTTAACTGATTTCCTCCACAAATATCACCCGCAACATACACATTCTTGTAATTGGTGTATCCAGTTTTTGTGTCTGCCTTGATTCTGTTATCGTCAGCCATATTTTTATCTCCAATATCAGCAAATGACTCTTTGGTACCTAACTGTCCTATCGCTGTTAGTACATGGTCAACCTGTAGAGTTTGCAGTTGTTGCTTCGTCTTATAGGAATGCAATTCAATGGAGATACCTTTCCCATTTTCGGCAGTACATCCTGCTACATAACTTTCATATTCAAATTGGATCCCTTCTTCAATGGCATGGTTCACTTCTTCGGTGAATCCGGGCATATCTTCTCTAGTCTCAATGCAGGAAACAATGACCTTGTTCTTCTTATCCATCCTCTTCACAGATCTGGCACTATCGATGGCACTGTTGCCACCACCGATGACCAACACTGTGGATCCTGATTTGATCTTTGATGTTTTTGAGTTGTAGTCTTTTAGAAAAGAAACACCATCAGCTCGTTGATTTTCAGGGATGTTATCCTCAATAATATCTAAAGTTTTGGAACTTCCCATCCCAATAGCAAGGATGACACCATCATATTGTTCTGAAAGTTTGTTCAGAGAGATCTCTTTACCAAGTGCTTTATTGAATTCAAATTTCACACCCATCTCTTCCAACTGAGACGCTTCATAGTCGAACCCCTCTTTATCCATTCTGAAATCAGGAATTGCATATTTAATGAGCCCGCCGGCTTTTTGCTCTTTCTCAAAGATCGTCACCCCGTAACCACATTGTATCAGATCATAAGCTGCGCTTAGCCCGGCAGGCCCTGCGCCAACGATCCCGATATGTTTCCCCTTTTTCTCAGCAGAAGCTACCCTTCCCTTTGCTGCAGAAAAGTCTTTGAAGTTGTCATCCATAGCAGAGACATATTTTTTCAGCTGCTTGATAGGAACGGTAGATTCAGGGGTATGTCCCGAAAACAATTCGCATGGACGATGACAAATATCTCCACAAGTACGGGCAAAGAGCATCTTGTCGCGCACCATCTCAATGGCGGTTTTATGGTCTTTATCCAATATCGCATTGAAAAAGCCGTGGTTACAAATATTGGCAGGACATAATTGCTTAGTGGCATCAATAGAATGTGATGGTTTTAATTTTGCTCTTGCTTTGGTCAGATTATATGTGGCAGAACCGGTGATCGAGCATTTGATGCCATCATCATCATGATTATGGCAAGTGTTGCATCGTGTAGGATCCACCACTATTTTTGAATTCTTAGGAACATCAATGTCTATACCCGGGATCAAGACACAGGGAGACCTTGAAATGATCACCGACACCCCGTCATGAGACATGGCTTCATCCATTTTGATAAAACTATCTTTAATTTTCAACGGATCGACCGTTTCTATAAATTGAACACCCATGCCTTTTAACAGGGAAGGAATATCGAGTTGAATATACTGATCAGAAAAGCTGGCGCCGGGATGGTCCTGATGGCCGGTCATTCCAATGGTCCGGTTATCAAAAATGATCAGGAGCATATTAGCCTTGGTGTATATTGCATTTAGCAGCGATGGGATCCCGGAGTGGAAGAAAGTACCATCCCCGATCATGGCAATAGCTTTGGAATCAGTGGTTCCATTTATATCATTTGGCTTGAAAGCTTCCGCTAAACCCTGGGCCATGGAAATCGACATACCCATATGATGCACAGTATCGATCATCTTCAATGGCGGAAGGGCTCCAAGTCCAAAACATCCTATATCACCACATAATACCATATTGCTTTCACGGGGTTTCAAAAGTTTCAGTACATAAAATGTGGCCCTATGAGGACAAGCTGCACACAAGACGGGAGGGCGTGGAGGAACATCCTGCAGGAAAGGTTCGAGTTCTGTAGAAGGCAATGCATCTTTTGATTTGAGTGATCTTCGGGAGAATGTTTCCAAAGCCTGTCTGATCAGATCTAAAGAATATTCCCCTGTAGCAGTAAGTCCTGCGAGTCCTTTTCCCAGGATCTCACAATCGATCTTATTGCTCTGGGCAACACTGCGAACACCGTCTTCAATGATGGGATCGAGCTCTTCTAGAATGAGAAATTTCTTTGGCCCATTTTTCAGAAAAGCGAGTACATCATCAGAAGGGAAAGGGTGAACAATCCCTAATTTCAATATCCCAATCTCCTCTTCCAGATCATATTTTTCCAATAGTTCAGCAGCTAGGGAGGCAGATACCCCACTTGCGATAATGGCTAAAGAGCAGTTCTTGGGAAGGGAGGAGCTATTATTTGCCTTGCCGAAAGATAGTATCGAATCATCATTCAATTTTTCAAGTAATTTTTGATGTGCTGTTGCTGTACGAGCAGGGATATTGATGTGATCAGATGAAAGAGAAAAACTGCCCGGGGTATTGTCGGAAGTGATATCCCCATACGACACCATTCCCCTTGAATGATCCACACGGGTGGTCATTCGTACAATAACCGGGAGACGTAGTTTTTCGGACAAAGCGAAAGCCTCTTTACACATATTCTTCGCATCATCGGGGGTTGCTGGGCTCAGTACGGGTACTGATGCCATTTTTCCCCAATAGCGTGAATCCTGTTCATTGGAGGAGGAGTGACACCCAGGGTCATCACATACTACAATTACCAATGGGGCATCAATGGTTTGATAGGTGATGGTCATCAAAGCATCGGAAGCGACATTCAATCCCACATTTTTCATGCAACACATGGCACTCTTCTTGCCAATAGTATAAGCGATTGCCTTTTCCAGGGCGATCTTTTCATTAACACTATATTCAAAGTAAATAGGATACCTTACTGGATCAGCCGTTCCATTATTCTGATAATTGAATATCGCTCTGAATACTTCAGATATTTCTGTAGATGGATTGCCCGGATAGGCGAAAACACCTTGCACCCCTGCTTCAATGGCACCTCTGGCAATAGCTTCATTGCCCATAACGCACACTTCCTTGGCTGGTGCATTTGAAGAGAGCATATTTAATATCTTTTGACTCATTTTATTTTCTCCAATACTATTTTGATCTTATTGATCTTTTCATCCATCGGCAACAATCCTTCTATCCAGTTTATCCGGGCTCCTTGTCTCTCCATTTTCCGAAACCACGTCATCTGCCTCTTTGCAAACTGATGAATAGCGGTATTTAGTTTTCCAAACATCTCATCATAAGTTAACTCCCCTGTTAAATGGAAGGCGATGAACTTATATTCCAATCCATAGTAGACCAACTTCTCTTTACTGATCCCTTTTTCTAATAACAACTCAACCTCTTTAATCATTCCTTCTTCCATTCTTTTTTCCAAACGTTCTGTAATTCTTTGTCGGGTCACTCGCCTTTCAAATTTTACACCAAAGATAAGAGTATTGAGCTTTGGAAATTCGATTTCATCTGTTTTATTATCCTTGCTGAATTGAGCCACTTCAATGGCTCTGATCAATCGCTTGTGATTGGTTATATCAGAAACGTTGTGAAGCGTTTTCATGGAAGAGAGCATACTTATAAGCTGACCTTTGGGTTTTTCTTTTAGCTTTTCCCGTAATTCAGGATTAGCCGGAACTTTCAGGAATTTGTATCCATTTGTCACGGCTTCGATGTACATACCACTCCCGCCACAGAGAATCGGAATTTTTCCTTCCCCTTTTAGTTTATTGAAAACCTTCATAAAATCCTCTTGGTATTCAAAAATGTTATACTCATAACCGGCATCTACAATATCTATCAAGTGCGCTTTGACATGGTCATTACCCACCTGGTAATCATCATAATCTTTGCCGGTACCAATATCCATCCCTTTATATACTTGCCTTGAATCGGCACTGATGACCTCTCCTCCTAATTGGTGGGCCAGGTGAGCAGCTAACGGTGTCTTACCGCTGGCTGTTGGGCCTAATATCGTGAGCAGATCAATGTTGGGAAGACTCATCTCAGATTATGTTGTCATCAATATATTGTTGGATATCCTCTTTTGATAAACCGGCTTCTGAGTAAACGGATTCATTATGTTCTCCCAATCGTGGGGCACAATCGAGGGTGTAGTCATTACCATCCAGATAAGCAGATCCCATGGGGGCAGGGAAGAGGTCGATCCTATTTCCGGTAGGAAGTTGGGTCTTAACCATGATATTTTTCACAAAATCCAGTTCTGCCACCTCCTTGATTGAGTTTACAGGAGCTACTGCCAGGTTATTTTCCAGACAAATGTCAATGAATTCGGTGGTTGTATAATTTTCAAGCCCTTTCCGGATATCTGCATATATATTGACCTTATCTTTTTGTCTGCCTTCATTGGTTTTTCTACCTGGCGTATCAAGGTGAGCAAAGTGTTTTATCTGATATAATTTTTCCCATTGCAGGTCATTGCCAATGGCAAGATATACAAAGCCATCTTTCGATGGGTAGCAATTGGAAGGGATAAAACTTCTATGCTCGCTACCGCTACGGGTAAAAAAGTCATCCTCACTTTTTGCAAATTTTATTTGGGGTAAAGCGGTGATCAACCATGATGCAGCGCATTGTGCCATCGAAATATCGATCCTTTTTCCTTTCCCGGATTCTCCTTTTTCCATGAAGGCAAGCATGACTTGGGCGAAGGCCTCATCACCGGCTTTAAGGTCTATTATTGGAAGTCCACAGAGGGTAGGATCTCTGTCGGGCTCACCTGTTAAGAACATGTATCCCAACATGGCTTGCAAGGCAGGATCATAGCCTGCACGATCAGGATAATCAGGGCCAAGAGCTGAGATCCCGCACCAAATGATATCAGGGTTCGCTTTTTTCAGTTGATCATAGTCAATGCCAAGCTGGGCATACCTTTTAGGGAGGGTATTGCACAAGAAAACGTCCACTTTTAGCTCTTTTATGAGTTTTTTCAGTAATTTATGCCCCTCAGGGGCCTTTAAATTGAGTGTAATGGCCTCTTTGCCTATATTAGGGGCTATGTAATAAGCATGGAGATCGTCGTTTCCCACATTCTCTCCAATGTAGCGATTGGGGTCTCCGGCGTTCTTTTGCCCCGGAAATGGAGGGGATTCAATGCGAATAACTCGCCACCCCAGTTGCGCAAATCGCTGGGTAGTATAAGGCAATGTCAATGCCTGTTCTAGTGTTAATATTGTCTTCTTAACCACGGATATTATTTGCTGATTTGATAATTATGTCCAGGGGATCGGCTCTTCATATTCTCCGTAAACATCTTTCAAAACACCACATATTTCCCCGACTGTTGCATACTCTTTCACGGCCTCAATGATGGGACCCATTAAGTTCTCATCATTCTTTGCACTCGTTTTGATCTGAGCAAGGCATTCCTTAACGGTATCGGAATTCCTGGATGCTTTTACCTCTTTTATTTTGTCCAGTTGTTGCTCAACTGCTTTTTCATTATAGGGATGGAAGGCGACCGGTTTAGGGTCTTCCTCAGTTTTGAAGCAGTTAACACCTACCTTCGGAACATCCCCGGTTTGGATGGCTTTTTCCCGGTCATATGCCTGGTGGGAAATGGCTTCCTGTATCTTTCCTGTTGCAATCGCATTCACTATACCTCCTTGTTCATCCACATCCGCCATCGTCTCTTTAATTCTTGTTTCCATGGTATCGGTAAGGTATTCAACATAGTAGGAGCCGGCTAATGGATCAACAGTATCACATATCCCGGTTTCATGGGTCAGTATCTGCATCGTACGGAGGGAGATCTCTGCCGCTTTTTCGGTAGGAATGGTATATGCTTCGTCGTAGGAGCAGAGCGCCATAGTTTGTGTGCCTGACAAAGCGCTTATCATCGCATAATAGGAGCTCCTGATGATATTATTTTCCGGTTGCTCTTTGGTAAGGCCTCCGCCACCACCACCTGCGATCATCCTCAACCAGCAGGACCTTTCATCCTGAGCATCATATTCATCCTTTATGATCTTGGCCCACAATCTCCTACCTCCCCTGAATTTTGCTATTTGCTCAAAGAAATTGCCATAGATATCGAAGTTGAAAGAAAGGCGGGAAGCAAATTCATCGATGGTGATCCCTCTTTTTAAGGTTTCATCGGTATATGCTTTAGCAATACAGAAAGCATAGGCCATCTCTTGTACAGGGTTAGCCCCTGACTCACGAATGTGGTAGCCACAAACGCTTACAGGGCTGTATTTTGGGACATTTTGGGCGCAATATTCAATGGTATCTACTACCAATTTTACAGAGGTGTCCACCGGGTAGATCCAGGTTCCTCTGCCAATGAATTCTTTAAGGATATCATTTTGTGCAGTTCCTCGAAGGCTGGCAAGATCAAAATTCCTCTTCTCTGCCAGTGCGAAATACATGGCCATGAGCACAATTGCAGAGCCGTTGATGGTGAGAGATACCGTTATTTTATCGAGATCAATTCCTTTAAAGGCGATCTCAAAGTCCTTTAGGGTATCCACGGCCATACCCACGCGTCCCACTTCACCAAAAGATCTAGAGTCATCAGAATCCAACCCGACCTGAGTAGGAAGATCGAAAGCTACATTGAGGCCTGTCTGTCCATTCTTTATGAGAAACTGAAACCGCTCATTCGTTTCCTCAGGAGAAGCAAACCCGGCATATTGACGAATAGTGAATGGACGTTTTCGATACATCAATTCATGAATGCCTCTTGTAAAAGGATGCTGACCCGGAAGGTCGCTATTAGGATCTATATCTTTAATATCATCCTTGGTGTACAAAGTTTTCACATTGATCCCTGATTCCAGGACCACCTCTTTTTTCTTTTCCGGTTTACTTCCCATTGTCCCAAGATTTATTTGTAAAATAAGTTACTACCCCCTCCACGGTCGTTCCGGTAGGAAATGCTTCAGTAGCTCCAATTTTTCTTATTTGTTCCACATCGCCATGTGGTATATTCCCACCTACGATCCAGGGGATAGCAAGTCCCACTTTATCCATTTCTTCTTTCATTTTTTCACAAATGATCAGATGCGTTCCTGATAGTATGGATAATCCGATGATCTCCGCATTTTCAGCTTTAGCTTTTTGCACGATATCCTCGATAGATTTTCTCAATCCGGAATATACTACATGAAACCCGGCATCTATAAGAGCCAATGCTAATACTTTTACACCAACATCATGGCCATCCAATCCAGGTTTTCCCAATAATATTTTGGTCTTTTGATCACTCATAGTCCAAGATCTTTTGCAATATTCATCTTTAATATTTCTGATGTACCACCACCGATCAAAGTAAAACGGGCATCTCTTAAATATCGCTGCATTGGGAAGTCCATAGAATAACCGTATGAAGCTAGCACCCTAGATGCCTGATCGCAAATATCAACAGCACATTCTGAAGCGTATAATTTGGTGATAG
Source organism: uncultured Chitinophagales bacterium (assembly GCA_964572485.1). Classification (GTDB taxonomy): domain Bacteria; phylum Bacteroidota; class Bacteroidia; order Chitinophagales; family CAZNGA01; genus CAZNGA01. Next base: position 58,141 of record CAZNGA010000006.1, on the reverse strand, counting down.
AGGCTTCTTTCTGCCGAGGGCGGTCATTATCGCACAGCCAAGCAGAATACATCAGCATTTGTTTGCTGGTTTCAAGCTGCACAGCCATATCTGCAAATTTCATTTTTACCGCTTGAAATTTACTGATCGGTTTTCCAAAAGCCACTCTCGTCTTAGCATATTCAAGGGCATCTTCATAGGCAGCAGTAGCCACACCTATGGACAGGGCGGCTGTCATTACCCTTATTTCTGCCAGTATTTCCCGCAAGCAGGTCGTGCCACCACCAATTTCGCCTAATAAATATTCTTTAGGAAGCTTCACCTCATCAAATGCCACTTCACTGGTCACAGATCCGCAAACGCCAAGTTTCTCAATGTTCTTGCCAACCACCACACCTTCAATATCTGAAGGGACAAAGAAGATAGACAGTTGATCATGATTGTCTGTTCGGGCCAGCACCGTAAAAAAGTCAGCGACAGGCGCTGAGGTCACCCATGTTTTCTGTCCCGTCAAAGTAAAGGAGTCATCATGTACTTTTGCCTGGGAGGTTATGGCCATCAGGTCACTTCCGGCATTAGGTTCGGTCATACAAATGCCCCCGATCTTTTCTCCTTTTAGTGCCTTATCAAAATAATCTTTCCTGATCGTATCATTCCCAAAGCGATAAAGAAAATAGGTAGCCATCAGTGACTGCATTGTGCACACAACTGCCAGGGATAATGAGCCTCTGGCCAGTTCTACAACAACCAGGCAGTAAGAGACGATATCAAGTCCGCTGCCGCCATCTTTCTCAGGATATCTCATCCCAAAAAAGCCCAGGTTGCCTACCTCTTTGAACAGTTCAGCAGGGAAAGCTTTGCCTTCATCAATAGCTGCTGCCTGAGGTTTTACCTTTTTGTCAACAAAATCCCTGAAGGTCTGCTGAATCGCTTTTTGTATATCGTTCAATTCAAGATCCATAGTCATTTATTATTGCTTGAAGAGTCTTCTTTTACAACTTGTTGATCCGGAAGGGATCGAAGATAAGGTTTCAAAGCTAATATTCTCTCCCAATTCACTATTGATATCGTCCAGAATGGTTTTGATCCAACAGTCACAACCCGGTTGATCTTCGTCAATCGCATTATTCCTTTTATGCCATTCAAACCAGGGACAATCCCGATGCTCAAAATAGATCTCTCCCTCATTTTCTCCTTCAATAAGGACAGCATTCTCGCCCATGGCTAAACTGCTGTTCACTATTTGTTCTGCAATTTGGGGAAGCACCGGCTGTGATGGATCGATCTTTTTCAGATAGGCTTTTGCCGTATCATGTCCCACTACTTCCCAATATTTCATGACCGCCTCAAAAGGATCCATGTCAGGGGCCATTTTCATAAAGGCTTCTCGCCACTCAAAATGCGCGGCACGTGTGATCTGGCAAAGCGCTTTGAATTTTTGTTCTAAGGTGTATTCCATTTTCATTATTTCTTTCTTAATTGATCGGTCTTTCCCTTGTCAACTTCAAAGGTATTGTCCTGAAAGACCACTCCACAGTCCTCTTTTGCTTTTTCTAAAGAGACGACTCCATTCCTCACATCGCTAACAACAGCATCAATATCACGCTCTAATGGGTTCCCATACCCACCACCTCCGCTGGCCACCTGGTAATAGTAGGTCCCTCCGGGGATATTTTCAATAATATCTTTACTTAAAGGGATCAACTCCTTACCATCAGGGTATTTTAAGGTTATATTATTAAGGATACTGCTTTTGCCACCTAACAACCCATAAGGAGCTGATTTGTCGCCATCACCGAAAATGACCATAGTGATATCGTCACCGCCGAGCTTGATGGCAGTATCTACACCAAGTCCTCCCCTCCATTTACCGGCACCGGCTGAATCCTGCAATAGTTCATGCTTAAGGATCATATGCGGTGTTTGCTGTTCATACATCTCATAATCCTGATCAAGTACTCCACCGGAAGCATCTATCATACCAATATGATCATACCCATCATCATACAATAAAGCGCCTGAGCCTCCTTTCATCCCCAAAAATCCGATGTCCACATATTTGCGATCTGTTTCCGGATGAATACCAGTAAAGAGAGAGCAAAGTAAATGATTCCATCCGGCAGTGACCTTATTAGGGATTGCTGATGACAGCGCTTTGAATATTGCATCTGCCACCTGTGGGCATAAGTGATTGCCAAATGTTGTGGCTGCGGGATAGCTTGCATTGAGGATGGTCCCCTCAGGAACAATATAGGTTAGCGGTTTGATCATCCCCTCATTATGTGGGATATCCGGGTTGACCATTTGTAAGAAGGTCAAAGTAATGGCGGAGCAGGTGGAAGTATATGTGCCATTGACAAAGCCCTTTGTTTGCGGAGAGGCTTCTGAGAAATCAAAGGTTATGGCTTTGTCTTCAACAGTGATCTTCACCATGATCTGAAATTCTGTATCGAGATGTTTCCCGTCATAGTAGACCATACTATCCCCATTGTAAGTGCCATTTGGAATATTCTGGATCTCCTTTTGCATCATGATCTCTGTACCATTGAAAAGTTCTTTCTTATGATCGAGGAAACATTGGGTGCCATATTTTTCAACTAATGCTTTTAGTCTTCTTTCTCCCAGGGTACATGCCCCGATTTGGGCTTTGATATCCTCCTCCACCATTTGTAATCGGATATTTGCAAAGATGAGCGCCCACACATCTTTTCTCATTTCTCCCTTTTCAAATATCTTTACTGCGGGTATCCTTATCGCTTCCTGCCACACTTCTGTTGCATTGGGATTATATCCCCCCTGAACGGCCCCTCCAATATCTGCCTGATGGCCTTTAGCCGCAGCCCATCCGATCAATTTCTTTTCGTGAAAGATGGGTTTGAAAATAGCGACATCATTATTTTGGTTTCCGAGAGAGAAAACATCGTTGTGGATGATCACATCACCGGGGTGAATGTCATCACCATAGTATTTCATGATATTCTTGCAGACCGGACCAATAGAAAAAGATAGTATCGGCAGATTCTCAGTTTGTTCAAGCATCTGGCCTTCAGCATCATAAAGTCCTGTTACAAAATCTTTGGCTTCACAAAGGATGGGAGAGCGCGTTGTTTTAGTAAGAGAGATGCTCATCTCATCAGTGATGGCCTTGAAAGTTCTTTGGAAAATAGAAAGCAATATTTTGTCAATTTGTGCCATTCTTAGATCCTATTTTATTACTGAACCATTAAGTTAAAAACAATAGTATTAACTAATCGTACATTTAAGATTTTATTTTTCACTGCTTTTAGCTTTATCAATGATCAAAGATAATTTGTCTGCAAGCTTATGATTGTTGACCGCCTTTTTTAAAGCTTCAAAATCCAATAATTTACTCTGCAAAAGCCAATGAGCAGTAGCATGCAGGGCCGCACCCTTTTTCCCGGAAATAGATCTGAAATCCTCGGTTGTAACATTCCAATCATCCGGAATATCCAACTCATTATCTGCAATCACGGTAGTGTGCTCATTAATGCTCTCCTTAACATAATCAAGGCCATCGTTGGAGGTAACGATCAACACATCAGGTGCGTTGAAGCCGGTATAGTTTATGGGAGATTCTGATAGTATCAATTCAGCAACAGAAAACCCTGTTCCAACAGTAATTGGATAAGCTCCTTTTTTTGTAGCATCCAATCCGGCAGACATCGCTGCGCTTGCCAATAGCTCTGCAGCAGTTTGAATGGATTCCCCGGCTGATCCAGCGATCAATATCTTTATATCCCCTTTCAACGTTGAAGTGAAATTACTTTCCACGGGAATTATCTCATCAAAGAGAGAATCAGAATTTTTCGGAGGTAAGGGGATGTGTTCAATTTGATTACTCAATGATAATTCGTCTCTACCCACTTTTTCCAGATCTTTGATCTTATTCAGTCCATAGGGTGGGCACATGCCAATGATCTCGACCAAAGAAAACCCTTTGGTATTGATCGCTTTTGCGATAGGTTCTGAAAGATCCCCACTGCCGTTGATCCTTATTGACATGACAGCTCCCGCCTTATCAGCTAGTTCGCAAATATCATAAGAGGGTGTGGTTTGATCTTGCTCAGATTGAAATTCTTCAGTGGTCAATCCACTTTCCTGACCTCCTGTCATACCATAGATGAAATTATTTTGTACGATCAGTGTCATATTTATATTTCGCCTTGCGCCTTCCAAGATATGCTGTAATCCGATGGTAGCTCCTCCGTCTCCCTGGATGGCAACCACCTTCTTGTTTGGATCATTCAAACTCATGGAAATCCCGGCACCAAGGGCAGTGGACCTGCCATGAAGGCCATGTACCGTATGAACTGTTAAGAGCGGATCGATCAGCCCACAGCAACCTATATCACTAACTAATATGATATCCAGTGGATCTGTTGCGCTCTTTTCAAAACCTTTGACAATACTTTTTGTGGCAAGGATGTGTCCACATCCCGGGCAATAAGGCATTGTATTTTCTGTTTGATAACTCATTGGCATGCCTCAATTTTATTTACGATCTCCAATGGGCTTATCAAATGGCCGATCTTATTCACGGCGTGAACAGAAGTGGCGGATGCCTTACCAAACAATATCTCCTTATAACTGCCATTTATATTTTCTTCAACAACCACTACCTGTTTGTATTTGCCAATGATATCAAAGATGGGAGGGGGAACAGGGAATATTGTCTTTACCACCAGGTGTGTCACCTTTATGTTCTTCTCCCTACAGATCTTTATCGCATCATGAGCCGGTGCAGATGTGATTCCGTAGCTGATGAGCAGCAGATCATTCGTAGGATCTTCATCCAGGTCAAAATGGGTATATTCATCTACTCTTTTTTCAATTTTGTCTTTCAGCCGGGTAGTGTTTGCCATAGCTTCAGGGGTAGCTTTTTTGATAAAGCCACTGTTGTCATGAGTGGAGGCATTCAATCTGACCTGGTGATCATTATTCCCTACCGGGATAAATGGGGGGACAAAATTATTGTCAGCTTGATAAGGTTGATAGGTACTGCTCTTTGAAACTGGTGCATGTTTGATCTTCTCGAGTGCTGGAAGAGCATCCAGATCAAATGATCGGGTGGTCATCACCATTTCTTTGGAGGTAAGTAGTACAACCGGAGTACGCAAATTGATGGCTGTTCTCACACTTTCCGCCGCCAGCGTCCAGCAATCATTTAGGTTAGAAGGACAAAATACCGGGATCGGATAACCCCCGGAAATACATCCATTTAATAGTTGAATGTCCCCTTGTGCTCCTGTCGTTGCAGAGCCGGTAGAGGGTCCAAGACGTTGGGCAAAAATGATCACCATCGGCAGCTCCATCATATGCGCCATATTTATCGATTCCACCATCAGGGCAAATCCTGGAAAAGAGGTTGCCGAGACAGGGATCTTGCCGGTAGTCGCAAAGCCGGCAGCCCATTGCAGGGAAGTGATCTCGTCAGGGGCAGCAAGAAAGAGGGGGAACCTCTGCTTTGCAAAAGCATACAACAAATTTACAGGAGTGATCGGATATCCCGTAAAGACATCAGCCCCGGATTCCGCTAAGGACTCAATGATGATGCGGGATCCATCAATAAGTACATGTCCTTTTTCTTTATTGGTATTGCTCATCGTTATTGTTAATCCTGTTTGATTCCAATGACCCGATGGTTGAAAGGATCAGGATGGGTGCCTTTTTACCAGTCAGATCTTAACACGCTCCTTTTCAACTTTTTTCTCATATCCATTTGGGAAAGCTGTTTTATTATACACTATAAATGAGCCAAACTCATCAACAAAGCAATTGTAGCTATCACTGACAAATATGGAGGTAGTTATCTTCTCTATCACGGCAGGTCCGGTAATTGTATTTCCTGATAATGGAATATCTCCATTATATATGGGGACCTCTTCAAATTCATTCTTCTCTGGGATATATACAGATCTTTTTTCTTTGAGTGCTGATTCAAGAGAATTGCGCTCTTCATTTTCACTTTTAAGGGTGGGTTTTTCAGTTTGTCCAAGCACCTTAAGGCGCAAGTTTATCATTTCGATCTCAGTACCTTCTTCTTCCAGGGAGTACCCAAATAGTCGATTATGTTCTTTGTGGAATTCTTTTTTGATATGGTCCAGATCGTAGGAGATAACTGCTTTCCAAGGAACAGATAACTGCACTTCATGGTATTGACCTATATATCTTAGATCCAGAACAGGGATATATCCAATTTTATCGGAGCTGATACCCTCATTTTGAAGGGTTTGCGCTCCTGTTTTTAGCATCTTATTATACACTTCCAAAAAACGATCCTTATCTAGCTCTGAAAAAGTAGTGATATAAGATTGGATATAGTCATGTTGCAGATCGCCTAATAGCATTCCTGCCGCACAGAAGATGGAAGCCACATCAGGAACTACGAACATGGGGATCTCTAACTCTTTACATATTTCGCCGGCATGGATAGCTCCGGCACCACCGGCAACAATAAATAGAAATTCACGAGGGTCATACCCTTTCTCAATGGAGACCTGCCGAACCCCTTGGGCCATATTTGAATTGATGATCCGAAACATTCCTGCGACAGATTCCTTAAGAGAGAGTTTCAGCTTTTCAGCCAGGTTCTTGGTTGTGATCTGTTCTGTATTCTTTTTGTCGAGATCGATCTTGCCTCCGGCAAAATAAGCAGGGTTAAGGTACCCCAATATCAAATTTGCATCTGTACAGGTGGGCTGTTCGCCTCCTTTACCGTAGCAAATTGGCCCCGGTGCAGCTCCGGCACTTTGAGGCCCCATTTGAAGTAATCCTCCATTATCGATCCAGCCAATGCTGCCACCGCCCGCCCCTATGGTTACGATATCAAGAGAAGGAAGGGCGATCTGGTATCTATTGATAGCCCCATTTGTACTTGTGATACTTTGATTGTCAACGACCAGACTGGCATCAAAACTAGTGCCCCCCATATCCACTGTGATACAATTTTTATATCCCATCAAATTGGCATAATAAGAACTGGCTGTCGGAGCAGCTGCCGGTCCTGAAAGTACGGTCACCGCCGGTGATTTTTTGACTACCTCCGGGGTTACCACTCCACCATTCGATTGCATAATCAGGAGGGTGCCTCCAAAATTGACTTCATCCAATTTGTTGGTAAGGTTATCAAGATAATTAGCTACCACAGGTCCAATGTATGCATTGACAACAGTGGTACTGACCCTTTCGTAGAATCTTATGGAGGGAAGTACTTCTGTTGAGGAAGTGATAAAACAGGATGGCAATTGTTCTTTGAGATATTTGAAAGCCATCTCTTCATGAGTGCTATTTTTAAAAGCATTCATAAAGCAAATGGCCACAGCTTCCACTTGTTCCTTTTTAAGGAGATCAACTATCGGATCAAGTTCTTTTTCGTTGAAAGGGATAATGACCTCCCCATTCGCATCAATTCGTTCATCGACTGTTAACCGCAGGTACCTAGGTACGAGGGGGACCACATTCTTGTAGTGGTTATTATACTGCTCTTCCCTGATGCCTCTTCTCATTTCTACAGCATCCCTTACTCCTTTGGTAGTGATCAGTGCAGTTTTTGCTCCCTTTAATGTCAGCAAGGCATTCGTCGACACAGTGGTGCCATGCACAATGGTAATGATATTGTTAATGAACTGGTCAAATGCATCTTTGTTGGTGGAAGCACCCTTCCCACTTACCATTTCTGCTAATTCACGTATCCCGGAGAGTACACCTATCGATGGGTCTTCAGGTGTGGAAAGTGTCTTATGGACGATCGAATCCCCTTTTTCAGAGATCAGCATAAAATCTGTGAAAGTGCCTCCTACGTCAATGCCGAGTTTGTACTTCATTTATATCTTATGACTCCTTTATTCGGATAAATTATTTCTTCAATTTTGTGCTAAGATGACCGTATAATTCTTACCGTACTCTTTGGCACATTTCGGACAGGTAGTATAGTAAAAATACATCTGCTTTATTTCTTTCCCTTCTTTTTGTACATATTTCTCCATCTCTTTTGCCCATTTTGGTGCATCACGATATGACCCTTCAAAGACCTTGGTCAAGAAATTTCCTGATATTTTTTCCATTTTCGTATTAGGCACATCCTTTGTGACCCCAATATAAAGTTCAGATCCCCACAATGAGCTTTCATCAGAGAGGGTAATAAATTGCGGCTCACAAGCTTCAGCAGCATCAATTTTCTCCATATTTCTAGTCATCACTTTGCTGAAATTAATAGGGATATGGAAAAAACTTTTTACATGGTCCTTAACGAAAAGTTTGTCTTGCCATATGATTTCCTTTTCATCCCAGGGGTCCGGATCGAATCTGGGGCAACACCCTGTTTCCTTTAGATTGTCCATTTTTATTTATTTTGATGTTTTTAGAGTTGGAGTAGCTGTTTTTTGTTTTGCCATGAGTGCTGCACCAAATGACACAATAAATTGAGGGTTCTCTACAATGATCACCTCCTGGTCAAATTGCTCTGATATGATCTCTCTCAAATAAGGGTGATAGGCAATAACGCCACCAATTAAGTAAATAGGTAATGAGGGATTCACTTTTATTTTAGAGATCCTGTTAATGATCGAAATATAAATGCCCTTTGCAATATCCTCCATCGGCATATCATCCAACATCCATTTCATGACCTCTGTTTTGGCAAAAACCGTACAAAAGCTATTTAATTCTGTGTCAGATTTTGACATGGAAGCCAATTCACTCATCTTGCGAAGATCGATATCGGCCTTTTCAGCAATTTCAAAGATAAAAGCGCCTGTGCCTGAAGCACATTTTGTATTCATATAGAAATCGTTTACAATTCCATCAGGCCCTGAGTTTATTACCTTTATATCTTCCGATCCAATGTCAATTATGTTCTTATTATTATTGAATAGTTGAGACACCCCGGTGGCAGCACAATTCAATTCAGTCTTAGTCATATCAATTCCGGAGAAATTTTCCCGTCCATATCCTGTGGCACAACTGGAAACAATATTGTAATTATGATTTGTTTCCTGAAGGATTGCAAAAAGGTCTTGTTTGTCCCTTGTTAAAGAGTTAATAATATCTTTAGAAACGATCTTATTATTGCTGTCAACAACAGTGATCTTTGTAAACGCAGAACCAATATCCACACCGAGATAAAATTCGTTACCGGAGCTATTGGTTCCTCCGTCGGATTCTATCTGCCGGCTCATTTCGATGTCTGTCCCTGATACAGGTTTAAGCGGACTGTTATTGATAGTTAGCGCTTTGACAGTATTTGTAAAAACAAAATTTGCAGGGGTCGGAATGTCATGCATTTTCCCATAGTCAACGATCATACCATTCAAATAATCGATCTCGGTAGTTTGATTGTTCATGAGGTCAACAGCCAGCGATGGATAATGGTGTCCGGCCTTATTTAAATATACCATGCATGTATTTACAAAGTCATCATCAAAGTGAACACCCTCAGCTTCGGCAACTTTTACAGATTCTCTGGTGATCTCTTTAACCACTCTAACTGAATCGGGGGTATCCATGACCTCTTTCATATTCAGGCGGGTGATTCCACAAAAAGCACTTAAGGAGGAATTTAAGATCGTTTTCTTCCACACCTGCCTTTTCATCTCAGCAGAAGTAATGGCTTCTGTATCCAATTTGACGCTGCTCATGGCTTCCGCAAATCCTGTGGCAAATTCCTTTTGATGATCGTCGAGGTAGGCAATGTAATTGGGGGGATTAAAGAAGGTTACGTCCACAACATTAGGTGCATTTAGGTTCCCGGCATAGTTGATCACCATGCGGTAGGTCAGCTGATCCCCAAAAGTTTCAGCCAACATCTTTTCTGTATCGATCCCATTTTGAGCACTTATGGCCTTAAATTCTTCATGATCACCTTTTTGTATCTCATTGATTACATGTGGCAACTGATAGCTTTTTATAGAAAAGATGATAACATCAGGCTTATATGACATGAGATCAGCAATAGAGGAGAATATATTCTCAAGTTTGCAACTTTTCTTGATGCTTCCGGAAAGATGGATCCCTTCTTTACGGATGATGTTCACCTTCAATTTATCGATATCACAAATAGCAATATCATAACCGGCTTCCTGGGCGTGGACAGCCATGATCTGGCCAACCGGACCCATGCCAATAATCCCTATCTTGAATTTGTTTTCGGTCATGTAAAATAATCTATTTCAGTAGAATTTATTGAATTCTTATATAAGCACAAAATTAAGAATTTTCAGCTTAATTTGGCACTTGCACAGTAGTATCCGGATTTTCTTTTAATATGGCTGCCGGCCGCTTATCTGTTAATGAGATCAATAGGAAAGTGATGATGCATACTGGCCATTCAAGGTATATAACGTGCGAGACGATATGAGTAGAGGGTACAAACTGCCAGATGATAAGTACCAGGATGCCGACAATTAATGTCCACAGGGCAGCGCTTTTCTTACAAAGTTTTGGTAAGAATAGTGTAAATAACACGATCACTGTATAAGCTGTTGTTATTGATAGCCCTATTAAGAGGGTCTTTAGGATCCCAATGACTGTGGTGGCTAGTAGATAAGTGACCAAACCCAATCCCAGCACAACAATACGGGATGCCATTAACTCCTGCTTTTGGCTCATAACGGGTTGAATTGATTTTTTCCAGATGTCATTAACTATCAATGTGGTACCTCCCAAAAGAATGCCTACTGCTGTGGACACATCAGCGGCCCATAATCCGGCTAATGTCAAACCCGCTATCCACGGATTTAGACTCATAACTACCTCCGGTAAAGCCATGGCAGTTTTTTCCAGGCCGGGGAACTTGACTGCCGCAACGATACCAAAAATTGAGGCAATGAATCCTATTGGCAGTATCAATAACCCGGCAAGAAGGTATCCGTTCCTTGCAGTTTTTGAATCCTTAGCTGCAAAAGATACCTGTACAACCGCCTGGGTAGAGAATGCCTGGGTAGACATTACGATAAACCAGGCCAGCACCATCCCGAGGCCCACACCTGCAATTGGATCGAACCAGGGTTCTCCTGAAGGAAGTGCAGCCACAAGGTTTGAAAATCCGCCAACACTTGAAATGCTTATGATCACACCGGCAATGATGCCCACATAAATAACGATCACATTGATCAGGTTGGTAAGGCCTGCCGCCCAATACCCACCGATAAGAGTGATACCGACAAAAACGATAGCGGTAGTGAGCATTCCGCCTTCGTAAGAAAAGTATTGAGGTAATAGTGCAGAAAGGATGGCCCCACCGGCGACATATTGCAAACAGGTGATCACTATTTGAAGGATCACTTGGCCGATCACTGCCACTATTCGCCCTCCATTTCCATAGTATCTTCCAAAAAGCTCGGGGATAGTAGAAATATTAAGCTCCCTGTACTTGGCTGCTGCAACTAAACCAACAATTACCGCCCCCATCGCCCATGCTGCATTGTACATTCCGGCAGATATCCCCTGGGTATAGGCACGTTCTGCAACGCCAACTGTTGAAACTCCTCCAACAGCAATTCCTGCTAAGGTGACAGCAACAATATAATAAGGTAATTTTCTTCCCGCCAACAGATAGCCTACGGCCCCTGAATTCTTACTTAATTTGGTAGAATACCATGAGACCAGATACAGTAGAATAACATATGCTACAACTATGGCAAAGGGTATATTCATATGATATTAACTATACCAATTGCTCGATAAAGGTTTCGATCTTGGTGGTTGACTGTCCTTCTGAGAAGAACCTGAGATCACAAAGATCACCCTCGATAACTAATGTCTTTACCCCTGTCTTTTCTTGTAACCGTTGAGGCATCCCAAAACGTGAGTTAGAATTATTGAAGCAGGTTTTTGCATCATGAAATAGCACACCATCGATCTTATATTCATCGATCAACGATTCCATGATCTTTTGTTTCGCCTTTTCGCTTCGGTTTATAAAAATGGTTGCATAGGCGAATGCAGATGATTCGAAAGGGTTGTTCTCATCAAAGTCATCAAAAATCCAGCTATTGCAGTAGGTGGATGCTACAATGGATGCGTTGTTATCTCCAAACAAATTAGACATCATTCTAAGTTTGCCCCAAATGGGCATTCCTTCCCAGTACACACGGCATTTTTCAGATTCAATTCTTCCAGAACCCGCCTTAGCATATTCTTCCAATTCAGAAAGTAAGGTCTGATAATAGTCTTTTGCAATTTGTGTGCCACGGAGTACCACAATTGGGCCCATATGAATGGTGCTGTCAAAAAAGGTGATAGGGCTTGGCGTGTTCCTGGCAGTTTCCAGTGACTTCTTCCATAGTAAGGTGGCCTCTTTACTCAACTTAAGTGTTTCCTTGAACCTGTCGAGGTCAAATTTATTTCCGGACACTTCTTCACAAGTGGGGATCATATCTTTATACTGTGCTACCAAATTGGAGACATCCGCTTTCTTTACCTCATCCACATGTCTTGGTGTTTTGATCCCGACGATAGGACACTTCAATTCCTTACTAAAATACATCATCCAATCCTGGACCTCACGGCATTGATTGGTATTATAAGCTATAATGTCCGGTTTGGGAACGCCTTTCATCCCGTAGTGTTTTGTCAAAGGAGTATCCTTGCTAAGGTAGGAGCCTATATCGGCAGTTAAGTAGGAACAAATATCGCTCGAATAACCCAATTTAGCAGCTGCAGGTATATAATCCCCGGCAGTACGGGTAGTTCCCAACAGTGCGCCATGGTTTTCAGGAAAATGAACCTCAAAGCCAAAAGAGCGCAATAATTCTGCAGGGCCTACACTGGTACACCAGGCAATTTTTTTATCTGTATTATCCATGCCAATAAAGTAGTCCTTCATCAGATCTTTCAGGACAGCGGCTGATTTAATTTCGTGCATAATTCTTATTTGATTTTCTTTCTGAGAATAAAGATAGTGGCTATATTTTCCGTAGCAAATTTAGTAAATAAAATTTTGAGCTAAGCCAAAAGTACGTTCTTTTACTGCGGTTGATGATTTTAGCAGATATTGGTTAAAAAGAAAAGAAAAGAAAGAGAAAGAACCAGTTTAAACGCAACAACATGTGGATTTCGATGCTGGAGGAAGAACAAATTATTCTTTCATTTTCAAAAGTTTATGAATAATTGTGAAAAGAGAAGTGGGCAGAATATTCGTAAAGGGTTGATTTGTAGGTGTTTATGTTGAATTAAAATTTTTTTGTCCCCCTTGGGGGAGCGGGACATCCCCCCACAACAAATTAGCGTTTTTTGAGCAGACCTAAAGAAACAGTTTTCACGAAAAAGTTACACCCTAAGTATGTGAATTTGGAAATCTATAAGGTTATCCTTGCATCTACTACAAACACCTTATCCGCATAGGCTACAATTGGATTCAGATCCATTTCCCTGATCTCGGGCAGGTCGGTCACCAATTGCGACATTCGTTGGATGACCTCTATCACTTTATTTTGATCAACTCCCTTCGAGGTTCTCACACCTTCCAGCAGGGCAGTTGCCTTAATGGAAGAGAGCATATCTTTCGCTTCAACATTTGTGATAGGAGAGAGTTCAAAGACCACATCCTTCAATATCTCAACATAGATACCACCAAGGCCGAACATGACCATGTGTCCGAGGCCTTCTTCCAACTTGGCGCCTATCACCAGTTCTGTGCCACCGGGTAAATATTTTTGAATAAAGAAGCGTAACCCGCCGTGGTCTGAAAGCTTTGACCGGATCCCGTCAACAGCTGTCTTTACTGCATCTGCATCCTTCAGGTTAAGGACTACACCGCCCAGGTCACTTTTATGTTCCACGGTTTCAGCATCCGCTTTAACAACTACAGGGTACCCGATTTCTTCAGATGCTTTCACTGCTTCCTCTGCATTGTTGGCCATGGCCCAACCGGCTACAGGAAAATGATAAGCATCCAAAATATCATATACATCAGAAGCAGAAAGACTTGTGCGCCCAGCTTCTTTCGCGGTGGCAAGGATCTGTTTTGCGGTGTCTTTTTTTACGTCATTAAATACTTTTACCTCACCCTTTTCACGAGATTGCAAATTGTTATAGTGCGTCAAAGAACTAAGAGCTTTAGCGGCAGTGGCCGGATACACATAGCATGGAATACCGGCTTGCTTTAATGTCTCTGCAGTTTGCTGCCATTGAGGGGCGTCAGTTATAAAATTGCAGACAATGGGTTTCTTCCTCTGTTTATTCACTTCAGCAAATTCAAGGGCTACACTGTCGCAATCCACGAAAGGGGGAGTGACAAAATTCACATACACACTATCTATCCCATCTTCATCCATCATCACGTCCAGAGCGCTGCGAAATTGAGGGGCACCCGCAGTAGCCACCACATCGAGTGGATTATTGATAGAAGCAGATTGGAACATAGTACCTTTTAGTATCTCTTTTGCCTTATCAGAAATGGGTGGTATGGTCAATCCGGCATATGCCAGCTCATCCGTGGCGATGATCGCCGGTCCACCGGTATTAGTGATCAGACCTACTCTATTTCCTTTTGGAATAGGCTGAGTTGCAAAGGCCTTTGCTGCCTGGCACAATTCCTCTTCATTGGTGAAAGAGAGGATGCCTGTTTTTTTAAAGATCAGGTCGATGGCAATATTGCCCGCCAGTCCTCCGGTGTGTGATGCAGAGGCTTTAGCGCCTTCTTCTGATCTGCCGCCCCGCATAGCGAGTATCGGTTTCTTTTTGCTCACTCTTTCAGCAGCTTCCATAAATTCCTGGTAATTGCTCAAACTCTCAAGGTAAAGAATAATGACGCGAGTCTCATCATCATCCCCCCAGTAGTCGATCACTTCTGGGATGGAGACATCACATGCATTCCCGTTAGATGCGTACATACGCATGCCCACATTCATGTCATATATTGCCTGCATGATCACTGCACCCACGCCGCCGCTTTGGGCAACAATTGATATATGTCCGGGTTCAGGATAGGTAAAAGTAAAATCACAATATGCATTTAGCTCCGGGTCCGTGTTGATGATCCCCTGGCAATTGGGTCCAAAGACCCTAACGCCATATTTTTTTGCCCTTGCTACAAAATCCTTTTCCAGTGCTTCCCCATCTTTACCCATTTCTTTGAATCCGGCGGTATTAATGATGACCGCTTTCACCCCTTTTTTCCCGCAATCCTCTACAGCTTGTGGTACAAATGGGGGAGGTATAACGATATGCGCCAGGTCAACTTCGCCGGGCACATCATTGATCGTCGGATAGGCCTTGATGCCTCTTACCTCAGGTGCTTTCGGATTGATGGGATAGATAGGCCCCTTATATCCAAAGTGTACCAGATTCTTGATGATCACATTGCCAATAGATAGTTCTTTCGTTGATGCCCCGATAAGGGCTACCGTTTTCGGTTTGAATAAAGGGTCTAAAGAAGCATTTTTATTGGTGGATTTAGCTTTTAGGGTTACATTTTCTTCACTCATCGTCTGCTCATTTTAAGGTTAACAACCAGTTTAAAAATAGGATGACAAATATAGTAAATAAAGGTACACGCAGATAGTAAAATGAGTGTAAAACCGGACGTAGATTAAGTATCTGTTTGTCTATTCAGCAGAGAGATATTTGGGCGTGTCCCCGAGTACTCGGGGCCGGGCTTTCCGCTCTATCTTTTGCCCTGAAAACTTATAGCTTATTCAGGGCGTGAAACCGCTGCAGATTTATCTATAGCCTGCCCAGAACCGCCGAAGGCTGGTTCTGGGCTGCAATCCCTCACGCAGATACGGGATGTTGGATTCTGTGTTTTACTGAATTGGATGCGCAATATGAGAACAATAGTAGCATCTTCGCAAAATACGAGATGAGGGTCTCAATAAATGACAAATTATTTACATTTTTATTTGGTTAATATTAGTCTAATTGTTAATTTAGTATTGCTAATTTATTATAAGGGGGATTCTGCCCAGCCATTTTAACCATGAAAAGCAACTTGCCACCTAAAGTATAGCGAAAATGAGGTTCACTGTATTTGTAATTCTGCTCATTGGCATTTTCTGTTCAGCCAATGGTCAATCTTTGACAGACAGTTTGAAGGCATGGTATCCTTTTAACAGTAATGCAATTGATGAGTCAGGTAATATCAATGATGGTGTGGTTAATTCAGCTACCTTGACCACTGACCGTTTTGGTGTAGCAAGTAGCGCCTATTTCTTTAATGGCTCTTCAGCTAATATTGAGTTGCCAAGTGATTTTGATTTTCCTGTGAGAACTGTATCCTTCTGGTTTAACGCAAGTTCTATAACACCAGGTAGTTCCAATACCATGTACGACTCTGATCATTCTTTCCTGATGAATGGGAAAACAGGTTTTAATGTAAACAATGTTGTACCTGGCAATAATACATCGCTAAACTATGGAAATACCGCCAACATGGTAAACATTAATCTCAATGAATGGTATATGCTTACTATAACAGTGAGCGATAGTACAAGGAAATATATCTGTGATAGTTTAATTGCAACCTTACCAATCAACCCAATTCACTCATCGTCAGGAAATTTATATGCTTCTTTAGGGAAGACCAGGCTTAATGACAGATTTTTTCATGGAAAGATAGATGATGTAAGAATATATAATCGAGCCTTATCACAGGTTGAAATTCAAGCGCTATGTGAGGTGGCAACGCTTCCTATTGAATTAATGTCATTCGTAGCACTATCAGTTGATAATAGGGTACTATTGAAGTGGGCAACAGCTTCAGAGATCAATAATGCCTATTTTTCAATTGATCGTTCGAAAGATGCACTAAACTGGGAAGTAATGGCCACTGTTAATGGCGCAGGAAATTCAACTTCAACAATAAACTATCGATCAATAGATGAAGATCCACATCATGGTGTATCGTACTATCGGTTGAAACAAACTGACATTAATGGAGAACACTCCTATTCTGAGATTGAATCAGTCAATATTGATCAATTGAGTAATGGTGAAATAGATGTTAGCCCAAATCCAACTTCAAATAGAATAGCAATTGAGGGAACTGAAGAAGAACTTAATACCATTAAGATCTATAATATGCTTGGACAGGATATTTCCAACCTAACTCAAACAGTCCGGAGCAACAGTACCATAATCACTCTTGATCTATCAAATCTAAGCGATGGAATGTACTGGTTAATTACAAAATCTTCAGCCACCAAAGTGTATAAGATGTAGTACCCACAGAGATAAAATATCACACCCATCCTAGCGAGCACCTAATTTCTTTTAACCATGAATAGAATTCAGGCAACAAATTGATAAACTGTTATTTGCTATTAAGGATTTTGAATAATATTAGCTATTTCGTAGTCTCATATGCACAAAGCTGAGCTATTAACTACGGATAGAGAGATGCTTATTTGTCTGTATCTATAGTGTAACATTCTTGTTGGTGATAACACCAACAAGGGTATGAAAGGGTACAATTTAAGCCTGAACAGCTTTTTCTTTTTCCTTCAACTTATAATGTCTGAAACCACCCCAAAGCGCTGCACCTACAGCTCCTGAGTAAATAGCATCAGGGACTGCCTTAAATTCTAATTTGGTCTTTGAGTTTTGTGCGGAGAGCTCTTCAATTGCCTGCACCATGCCTATGTTCATTCCCATTCCGCCAACTAAAACGATAGGTGACTCTGCCCTCAACGAGCCCAACAATTTTACAATTCTGCCGGCAATGGATAGGTTGATCCCTTTAATGATATTGGGAGTGGAAAGGCCTTTGGAAACAAGGTTGATCACATCCGTCTCTGCTAATACCGCACAGATCCCTGATGGCGTTTCGGGATTGTCGGCTTCCAAGGACATAGGCCCTACTTCTTCAATGGCCAACCCTAAATAACGTGCTATATTTTCAATGAACTGCCCTGAACCTGACGCACACTGTCCGGTCATCTTATAATCCATCACCCTGCCTTGCTCATTCACACTTATGGCCCTTACATAAAGGCCGCCCATGTCAACCACAGTCTTTGCGCCTGGGCTGAAGAATATGCCTCCCCTGGAATGGGTGGTCATAGAGTAGAAGTGTCCCGTCTTGTGCTCCACCATCTCACCTTCTCCTGTGGAGGCAAGGTATGCGATGTCATTTTCATAGTTGAGGTTGTTCTTCTCTAGTATATAGTCGATGAGTTCAGTTACAACATGTTTTGGATTCCTTCTTCTGATCTTCTCAGTTTTCTTATCGATAATTTTATGGTCACCAGTAGCATCATTATATTCCATAATTACCACTTTGATGTAACTTCCACCTACATCAATGCCCATTGTATAAATTGTATTGCTCATGTTGTCATATTTATTTTAGTGTATGGATTATTTTTCAAGTGTTTCATCGGTGAAGGCTCTCTGCTGTAATTCCCTGTCAAGCATCAACAGCCCATATTTATTACCATCCAGCATTTTTAATTGCTGAAGGATATTGTTTGTGTTTGCTTCTTCTTCTACCTGCTCAGAGACGAACCATTGCAACATATTATTGGTTGGATGATCTTTTTCATCAATGGCCAGGTTCACCAAAAAATTGACCCTTTCACTCACTTTTTTCTCGTGAACCAAGGCGTCAGAAAAAACTTCTGTAACATCTTTCCAGGCAGTCTTTACCTTATCGATTGGTTTTAACTCAACTCTTCCTTCTCTTTCATTTATATAGTCAAATATTTTAAGAGCATGGGATAGTTCTTCCAGATACTGCATGCGCATCCAATTGCTGAACCCCGGCAGATTGTTATCTTCAAGATAGGCTGCCATAGATAAATAAAGGTACCCGGACCAATATTCCATATTTATTTGTTGATTGAGTTCTACTTGAATTTTTTTACTTAACATGATTGTATTTTTTATTTAAAACTATCAAATCAAATTTACATTAAGTTTAAGCGCTTTTAGCGATTTTCTTTTTTTCGGGCAGGTCAATGTCAATATTCCTTCTGGCAAACATAGCACCACCCAGTGCACCCATAAATATGGAATCAGTATGGATGTTGATGGTAATATCTTCACCATAGCTATCTTTGACCATTTTTCCCACATACTTGAGTACGGCCTGATTACGGGCTACGCCGCCTGTAAAGGTGAACTCATTTCTCACACCTCCTGACCTTGCCAGCAATGACATAGCTCTTTGCACTATTGCTTTATGAAGGCCTGCCAAGATGTTCGATCTTTTTTCACCTACATTCACCAATTCACGTACTTCAGCTCCGGCAAAAACAGTGCATGTAGAGCAGATATTGGTCTCTTTATCGGCTTCATTGGCTTCAGGGCCGAGTTCATTCAGGGAGATGTTGAATTCATCGGCGATATAACCAAGATACCGGCCGCAGCCTGCGGCACAACGGTCGTTCATATGGAAGCTGGTCACCAACCCATGGCTGTCAACCTGGATCGCTTTAGTGTCCTGGCCACCAATATCCAATACGGTACGTGTATCAGGGAAGATGGCATGTGCGCCAAAAGCATGACATAGGATCTCCGATTTGATACAATCTTCAGGGAAGGGAAGCAATGCCCTTCCATATCCGGTGCCTACCATGTTGGTAATATGAATATCTACGCGGGCGATCTCATCAATGTGTTGACGAAGCGATTCTTCCATGATCTTATAATTGTCTTTCAATAGATTCATTTCAGCATAGTACCATCCTTTATCTTTTTCATTAGTAGTTTTATCTACAAATCCTTCATATTTCTCTTCAAGCACTTTCATAGACTCGTTGATCAGTTCTTTGAAGTTGAACTTGACCATTTCATTTTCAACGGGGGTGATACTTTTATCGAATACCAACATCAAAGGCTCAAAGAATTCTTTTTCACGTTTTTCAACTTCTTCGTTATATCTTTCGCTGATAATATCACGGAAAAATTGGTTTTGAGTGCCCAGATCTCCTTCTACAAAATCTTTTCTTATTGCAGGAGTGATCGTATCAAGGATGGTTTGCAAATGCTCGAGGATCTCTTTCTTTTTATCATAGGTAAATTCACCTGCAGTTCGCATCATCTCTTTTGTGAGGCTGTCCATTCTACGTTTGAACTGGCGATATTGAAATACCGACCTGATATCCTTCATGTATTTTTCATATTCCGGTTTGGCCTCGATCTCTTTGGTCAATCGATCAGATAATAATGTAAACCTGGCATCGTAGATGGCTTCTTCTTTAGCAATATCTGCTGCCACATGATAGTTTGCTCTGGTATTAGTAATACCTCTTCCGATGATCTCATCTTTAGCGTTGATGATCACTGCTTTTGAAGTTGTCGATCCTAAGTCAATTCCGAGATAGTATTTGCTCATGTTTGGTAGTTTAAAGTTCTGAGTTTAAAGTTCTGAGTTTAAAGTTCTGAGTTTAAAGTTCTGAGTTTAAAGTTCT
>CAZNGA010000006.1:0-37560 GCA_964572485.1 uncultured Chitinophagales bacterium | reverse complement strand
AAAGTTCTGAGTTTAAAGTTCTGAGTTCAAAGTTCTGAGTTTAAAGTTCTGAGTTCAAAGTTCTGAGTTCAAAGTTCTGAGTTCAAAGTTTCAAGTTTCGAATTCAGTACCTTATGTTATTTAGTTATTTTTACGTGTTTATATTTTGGTCCTTTATATGTTGATTTTGAAAGATAACTCATCAAACCACTGATCATTTTGCAAATCTCATCAGAGAGTTGATAAAGTTCTTTAAAGTGTTCCTTATTGATATATCCTTGATCCAAAGCACGATATAGTTGTGACTTCACTTCTCCGGCTGAGCCCTTAGCATAAGAGAGAAATAGGATAAACTCTTTATTCCCCCCTCTCTCAAATCCTTCTGCAATGTTATCCATTATCGAGCCACTGGAATTCTTTATTTGATTAATAAAACCAAAGTCCTTACTACATTCATCAACTTGGGTGATTGGATAGATCTTCATTGACAGATCTCTCGCTTTTTGCCATACTTCAATATCTTCAAATCTCTTAAATGCTGTCATAACTAAAAACTTGGAACTTTGAACTCAGAACCTGGAATTGATAATGCGCCAGGGATTGGAGCGGTATCCTTTTGTCCCGAGTACTCGGGACAAAAGATAAAGCGAAAAGCCCGGTCCTGAACCACACCGTTAGGTGGGTGAAGGGAGGCGCCCAAAATATTATTTTTAAAAGTGATAGTTGTATCATTGTATTATACGGTTTCTGCTTCTTCTCTTTTGATCGCCATACGTTGTTCAAGCATTTGGAAGAAAGATTCCAATCGGTTCTTAATATTTGAATAGGAGAAATATCTTGGGTCAACGAGGTCAGATTCGATGAATCCTACAGGGATTTCAAGGCGATCCTCAATTTCGCGCATCATACCAAGTTGGCCTGCAGAGAACGAGTTACAGCTTTTGATCGAATTGGTGATATAGCCATCGGCTTCATAATCTTCAATGCACTTTGATAGCAGGTCGATCCGTTGAGGGAGATTGAGGTTTGTGTAACAGTTCATACAATATTCACTCAATGATTCCAGTGGTTTTTTGGGATCGTGTCTGAAACCCATATCATAAACGCCGCCCACTTTTGTATAGGACGATGCAACAATTACAGCACCCATATCATAGAATATCTTCCAAAACTCGCGAAAATGAGTCCAATTGGGAGGGCCTTCCACTACAAGTCTATATTTTTCTTCCTTCATTTCGCCTTCAGGTGTTATAGGACCCAACCCTTTTTCGATCCTGATCTGGATCTCTTTATAGAGTTCTTTATAGTATTCGGTTGCCATGGGTGTGCCTCTGAATCCAATATTGATGGGGCCAATATAATATACACCAGCAAAGTAAGCATCAATGGGTGAGGGTTTGTGTTTGGTAGTGTCAAAGATCTTAGTGATCCAATCCTCTGCTTCACGGGAATGGGCCAGATGCTCCTGGAGTTTCGCTTCATCATATTTGATCCCTGTTACTTTCTCCATCTTTGGGATGACCTCTTCCTTGAATTGTTTCACCATGTAATTAGTCATCTCAGGGGTGATCTCTCCTTTCTCCTGGTAAGGAGTATGGATCATCACAACTTCTGCTTTGGGGTAGAGACGTTTCAGGGTTTCGAACCACTTTAAAAAGGTAAAGCATCCTGTATAGCTAAGCAACAAAATATCCGGATCAGGTAATTTTTCGCCGGTAGGTCCAATGTTGCCTTCCAGCATCATGCCTACATCACATTTCACATAAGTACATACATCTTCTGAATGCGCTTGTTTTTCGGCTTCCTTAATATACCCGCCTGATTTCTTTCTCATTGCATTTTGTAATGCATTGATCTCTGGGTAAACGGGGAGCATATCAAAGGTCCTGATCAACTCTGAAAGATTGCCGGGGATAAAGGTGTAGCATACCTTTTTGCCGGTTTCCTTAGCAGTAGAAAGATCATTGAATAGTTTGCTAACCATGTCCTTCTGGAGGATCATGGAGTGTTCTTTTTGAGCTTCTTGTGACATATTTTATAGTTCTTTTTTTTAAATAGTATTCAAATGAATTAGGCGGTGACCACTTCTTCGTCCCAAAGTTTGATGGAGTCGGAAAATGCACCCACTTGTTCTTTTATCACCTTAAATTGGGCAATGTTCTCACTGTACTGGAAGGCGATATATCGAATTCCTTTTTCATTAAAAGATTGCTGGAAAATAGGGGCGTCCAGCAATGCAGGATCACAGAAACTGGGTGCGGCGAATATCACACCATCGGCACCTCTTTTCTCAACGATCTTTGCAAGGCGTTCTTCCTTTGGATTATCTACATCATAAATGGAAGATGAGTATTGGCTTTTAGTGATATAGGCATCAGCAATAGCTTCCAAAGGATTGTTTGTAGAAGTGTCAATATCACCCAATATCATTCTTGATCCAAGCATAAAGTCATCATCAATTACATAACATCCTGCCATTTCAATGGACTTGATCAATCCAATGGCTGGTTGCTCACAGAATGAACCTGATATTACGATCTTGATCTTATCCATAGGTTCACCGATGTCTTCTTTTATATGATCGCATACTTCTTCGAGTATTTCATTGTGCTCTTCAACGGGAATGACCATTCCGGCTCTAACGATATGATAGACATCCTCAATAGTCAATCTCCATGGATAATCCTGACGGATATCGTAGATAAATTCGATCAATTGACGGTTTTTGTTGTAGAGTTCTATTGAGTGATTTAGTTTTTCAGGCGTGACCTCTACGCCATTGATATCTTTGATATAGTTAAGCACTTCCTGCATTTCAGATTGATAGAAAGAACCACCGATCTCAGGTAGGAAGTTTTGCGGAAAATCCATGTATTTAATAAAGTTGGCAACCTTCAAGCCACGGTAAATTCCGGACAGGTTTCGGATCACATCGCATATTGATGGAAAAATAAATCCGTCGAAGCCATCAGTGTGCCCATCGAGTGTAAGTTCAATGATACTACGTGGAATATGGCAGATATAAGACTGATAGTAAGCATCACCTTTGATGATCTGCTTACGGTCTCCACCTCCTAATATGCCCACTGCGATACCTCCTGCAGCGTGGACGATCTCTCTCGGAAAGTATATGGGCATGTAACCTACGATCACTCTGCTAGAGTCTTTCCTTTTCCATTCTTTTGCCGCAGTATAATCAAGGTCAAAAGCATCTTTCTTACACTTTTCAATTATTTCATTCAGCGAATTTGCCATAAGTTTGGGTTTTGAAATTATGTGCTAAATAGGTAAATTTGTGTTACAAAAATACCGAGAAGCACCATGGTTTACAACGATTCTGTTGCAAAAAAGAATTATAGCTTGTAAAGGATTGGGTATCAGGTAATTAGAACAACTAACTAACGTACGTTAGTTTCACGAAATTCATATAAATCAAATGGAAAATAGTGTAGTAATTTTGGCTGCAGGAAGGTCAAAAAGAATTGGGATTCCGAAGTTGTTCTTACCCTACAATGAGGGTGAGACATTTTTGGAGCACATTCTCAAAGTTTACGCTGATTTTGGATGCACCAGGCACGTAGTTGTCCATAATGATGATACGGATATGAAAATGTTGCATGATATCAGGAGTAAAATTAAATTGGACATTGAGTACATAATTAATGAGGATTTGAATGAAGGAAGGTTCTATTCATTACAATTAGGGCTGATTGAACTTTTTGATAATAATTTTGCTTTTATTCATAATGTAGACAGCCCATTTATCGATAACGCAACCCTGCAAGTTATGAACGAAAATAGGGCCCCATCGGGGTATACTGTTCCGGCATTTGACCAGAACAATGGTCATCCAATATTACTAAGCCCTGAGGTGATCAAGGTGCTGAGGAATTATCCTGATAAGAATGCTGTTTTAAATGATGTGCTCAAGAACTTTCCGAAGAAGATAGTGGAGGTAACTAATAAAGGGATACATGTCAACATAAATACAAGAGAAGAATACAAAATACATTTTGGGGATATGGATTTAGAAGCAATATCATAGTTATGAAAAAGCTGATCGCTAAAATAGGGGATATCATTAAAAATAGGGAGCAGGCAATATTGTGCACTGTTGTGGGTACTAAGGGATCAACGCCTCTTAAGTCGGGCTCCAGGATGATCGTGTGGGAGAATGGGGAAATTTATGGTACCGTAGGTGGCGGTGCTTTTGAAAAGAGTGTGATTGAGCGATCGGATGAAATCATTAGAACCCAAGAGTCTAAAATGTTTGAACACCACCTCACAAAGGATCATGATATGTGTTGTGGAGGAAGTGTTTCGGTATATATGGAGCCTATATCCATACCCTACCAGCTAATCATTTTTGGAGCTGGACATGTAAGTAAAGCTTTGGTCGATCTATCAGTACATTTGGATTTTGAGGTAAAAGTAATTGATGACAGAAAAGATATTTTTAGAGGATGGGATAAGAGCAAAGCCGAATTGATCAATGGAGATCCGGGAAAGATCATATCGAAATTAACCTGGGACGATCGTACCTACGGCGTAATTGTTACTTATAGTCATCCGTTAGACAGGGAAATACTGGCACGAACCATTCAATTGGATACGGGATATTTGGGAATGATAGGCAGTAAAAGAAAGGTGGCGATCACTCGCAAATTATTTCTTGAAGAGAGCATTGCAAGTGAGCAGGAATTAGACAGGGTGGATATGCCAATAGGGCTAGATATCAAGGCACATACACCTCATGAGATTGCTGTCAGCATATTTGCCGGATTGATCCGGGCGAGGAATACCAAGATCCCGAATGAGAAAGCAGGATTCTCTATTGAAGAGTTGCAAGGGAAAGAGTGTTTTGAAAAGATCGACAAGACGATCTTGAAGGAAATTGCAAAATTAAGTTAAGACCTATCTGGATTTTTAAAGATAATTAGTGAGGATTTGAAGTTGATGTCAGCGGTGATCCATGTTCTCTTGCTTTGTAAATAATTTGTTTACAGGAAGATATACGTTATCATAATTAACTATGCGGGGGACCCCCCATCCTTCCCCCCGGAAGCAAATTACAATTTATTTTTCGAACAAACCGAAACAGTTTTCGCAAAAAAGTTACACAATATGGCTGTAGGTTTGTGTGGAAAAGAAAGAAAAGAGAAGAAGAGAGGAGAAGAAAGCCAACTTTTTATTTCTATGATAATTGACGGATGTTGGAATTTTGAATTAATTTAGACTCAAATTGAAATCTTGAAAAGTCTATTATCCATATTATTATTTCTTACAGGGGTTGCTATTGTTAATGGTCAGGAGGATAGGGTTTATGGATCACTTGAAGCAGCATTGGCCAATAAGGAGGAAGTATATCACCTTGATCTGTCTCATAACAAACTTGATAGCGTGCCGGAATCCATTGCGAGCTTAGTGAATTTGAAGCTGCTAGATCTGTCTTATAACCATCTTGATAGCATCCCTGAATTCATAGGTACCTTTACAAATTTGCAAACCTTGAATCTAACGTATAACCGGCTCTCAAATATCCCTGCGTCAATAGGAGATCTTACGAACTTGCGTGTACTGAAATTATACATCAACCAGATCATTAGTTTACCTGCATCCATCGGTAAGTTGATTCATCTACAATCTCTTGACCTGACATACAATCAACTCACAAGTTTACCTGCGTCAATAGGAGATCTTACGAATTTGCAAAATCTCCTTATCAAAAATAACCTCATTGCTAAGTTACCTGAATCCATCAGTAAATTGAAGAATTTAAAAACACTTGACCTATCTTTTAATCAATTGACCAATTTCCCGGGATTTATTGGTAACCTGACAAATCTGGTGTCCTTGAATATGAAAGATAACTATCTGTATGATATGCCGGCATCAATAGGCAATTTGGTGCATTTGGAAAACCTTAATTTGAACAACAACCAACTTGATAGTTTACCATCTTCTATAAGCTCTCTTGCAAGTTTAAAGACATTGGTTTTAACGCATAACAAATTTGGTAATTTCCCTGGAGCTATAACCGAATTGATTCATTTAAAGCACCTTTATTTTAGCAACAATCAACTTATCAGTGTACCGGAATCCATAGGGGGGTTAATTAATTTACAATACCTGGCTTTACATGATAACCATCTTACCCATTTGCCCGAATCCATAAATAAACTGACCAAATTGAAATGGTTGTATTTAACCGGTAATACTTTTTCGGAAGAAGAAAGAGGGAAAATTCAAGGACACCTACCTGATTGTGATATTCAATTTTGATGGATTTGCTGACCGGTCTGTGATCAAAGTGATCACCTGATTTGGAGTCTGAATATCACAACATAATGTAGAACCCTGACATAAGATGAAAATTCACAACTTAAATATACTGTCCACCATCCACCTTGATCACTTCTCCAGATACATGACGGGAAAGATCACTTAAAAGAAAAGCCACAACATTGGCAACATCTTCGGGATCACCAATTCTCTTCAGCACGATCTCATTCAAAGCATTTTGTCTTACCTCTTCAGGTGCCTGCTTCATCATCTCAGTATCTATCAACCCGGGGGCTACGGCATTTACATTAATGCCATACTTACCCAACTCCCTGGCTACGGTTTTGGTGAGGCCAATGATCCCTGCTTTGGCAGCTGTATAATTCGACTGACCGAATTTTCCCCTGAGCCCATTAATGGAAGTGATATTTACGATCTTACCTGATTGTTGCTCGCGGAAAGTGGGTGCTACCGCCCTTATATAATTGAAGAATCCCTTCAAGTTGATATCAATGACTTTATCCCATTGCTCTTCTTCCATTTTCCATATTACTCCGTCCCAATTGATGCCTGCATTATTAACCAAAAGGTCAATGTTGCCAAATTCCTTGATCACTTGCTCAACCATCTTAGAAGCATCATCAAAATTTGATACATCTGCCTGAATAGCAAGCCCCTTTCTTCCCATTGCTGTTACTTTTTTCAGGATCTCTTCAGCTTCTTCTTTATGCTTGCGATAATTGAGTGCAACGTTGGCACCATTTTCAGCCAATTTGAGAACTATAGATGTTCCAATACCTAAGCTACCACCGGTTACTATTGCCGATTTTCCTTCTAAATTTATTGAGTTTGCCATATCATTATGATTATTAATTATAAATAATTCAATATCGTATTTCGCCCCGGTTCAATCTGGATTTGTAAAATTCTTTTGCAAAAATAGTAAACAACATGATGTCGAGAACATTAATTCTAATAAATTATCAAAGACCCCTTGGTCAGTTAATTTCTGACAGCAAACGATGTCTCCATATCTTTTTATAATTTTACACATCAATACCCGCAAATGAAAGATAATAATAGAAGTAGTAAAGTAGAATTATTGGCTCCTGCAGGTTCTTTTGAATCAATGCAGGCAGCTATCCAAGGAGGTGCAGATGCTGTTTACTTCGGTGTAGAGCAGTTGAATATGCGCGCCCGGTCAGCAAATAATTTTACGACCGATGACCTTGAAGAGATTGCAGCAATATGCAAGAAGAACCAAATCAAAAGTTACCTGACAGTTAATACTATATTGTATGACCATGATCTGAAATTTATGAGGACGATCATTGATACTGCAAAAAAACAAGGTATTGATGCGGTCATAGGGTTTGACCATGGCGTACTATCCTATGCCGCTTCCATTGATATGCCGCTACATATCTCAACTCAATGCTCTATCAGTAATCTGGAGGGAGTTAAATTCTATTCAAAGTTTGCCGACGTGATGATCTTAGCGAGGGAGTTAAGTTTAATGCAAGTGGAAGAGATCGCAGCAGAAATCAAAAATGAGAACATTACAGGGCCGTCAGGAAAATTGGTGGAGCTGGAGATCTTTGCTCATGGTGCTATGTGTATAGCAATATCCGGGAAATGTAATATGAGCCTCCATACAGATTTTGCTTCCGCAAATAGGGGAGCTTGTGTTCAAAATTGTAGGAGGACCTATTTGGTTAAAGACCTCGAAGATGGCCACGAGTTTGAATTGGACAACCAATACATCATGTCACCCAAAGACCTCTGTACGATTGGATTTCTCGATAAGATCGTTGGTAGCGGCGTCACTAAAATTAAGCTGGAAGGAAGAAGCCGGGGAGCTGATTATGTGATCGAAGCAACGAGTTGCTACAGAGAAGCGCTAGATTCTATCGATGATAAGACCTATTCTATCAAAAAAGTAAAAGTTTGGGAAGAACGCTTGGCAACTGTTTTTAATCGTGGATTTTGGGATGGATATTACTTGGGAAAGAAGATGAGTGATTGGCGGACAGATGACTATGGCTCAAAAGCTACCAAGAGAAAGACCTATCTTGGAAGAGGGGTAAAGTATTTTGGTAAAATAAAAGTGGCGGAATTTCTGATGGAGACAAAATCACTGGATATTGGTGATGAGATTTTGATCACTGGGCCAACTACGGGCGTGGTAAAAACCAAAGTTGAGGAATTAAGAGTTGATGATCAAAAGGTGAATACTGTCAAAAAAGGAGATAAATTCTCTTTACCAATATCCGAAAAGGTCAGAAATTCAGATAAATTGTACAAATTGATAGAGGGCTAATGATCAGGATCATTCACCAGCGGAGCAAGTGCATTGGATGTAATGGATGCCAGGAAGTTGCAAAAGATCGATGGAAAGTTTCCAAAAAAGATGGAAAATCTGTTTTGCGGGGAAGTAATTCAAGAAATGGATACTTCAATGTTGTAGTTGGTGATGATGAATATGAAGCCAACATAACAGCTGCTAACAATTGCCCCGTTAAGATCATCCAGGTCAAAAGGGTCTGATTCCTGGGATATTTTACTACCAAAGGTCTTAGCCCCTCCAAAACTTAACAAGTTTTAACAATCGTTAACATAAATAGACACCACAATGTATGCGAAATGACATAGATTTGCATGAGATGAATCATGAGATATTTTTGACACTTTGCATAATTTTACATTCAGTTAGCGGTTAATTGATCTTTGATATAAGAATGGTGTTGATATTATAGCGAAGAGCTAAGTTATAAAAATCGATTTAAAATAAGAATCGATTATTAAGATTGTTTGTAGCCCTCATTTCTCTTCCCTCTTAATTCTACTTTTATTGCCAGTAAGTCAAAATCATTTTGGCTTACTGGTTTTTTTTTGGACCTATACGAAACCAATCCTTGGATAATAGTTGGTTGGCACTTTTCGGTTTACTTATTTGTTATATCCCCTATATTGGTCCATAATCTCTATTTATATTATCTTTGTGCTTCAGATCCATGGGCAAAGATTTTATTATTCTAATGGATCAATAAAAACTGTTAGTACAATGTATATCTCTGATTTTAGCTTCCATAAGCCAAAAAGCTTACAAGAAGCTTTCTCTCTAAATGATAGTTGCGAAAATTCTGCATTTTTAGCAGGTGGCACTGATCTTTTAGTGGAAATGAAGCAAGGAATGCGTCATCATGATCATATTATATCGCTCAATCAGATAGGCGAACTGCAAGGGATCAATGAAAAGGATGGTGAATTAACTATGGGTGCATTAACCACACATAGTAGTGTGGTAAAATCCCAACTTTTGATAGAGAAGTATTTTGTACTTACCGAAGCTGCCGCTGAGATCGGCTCTGAGCAGGTTAGAAATGTTGGAACCATAGGTGGCAACTTATGTACAGGGGCTTCTTGCTGTGATGTTGGTCCAGCCCTGATGGCCCTTGATGCTGAAGTTGAAATTATGTCCAGTGAAAGTAAACGCAGAATTCTGGTCAAGGATCTGTTTGCAAATCATAAGGAAACATGCCTCACAGAAAATGAGATCCTGTCACAGGTAATTCTTAAGTCCCCAAAAGAGGGTAGCGGAGCAGCTTTTAAAAAATTTGGGCTTCGAGATGCCTCTTCAATTTCCGTGGTATCGGCTTGTACGAGGGTAACTATTGAAAAAGATATTTGCATTGACTGTTGTATTGTGATCGGAGCTGTTGGTCCAACTCCAATAATTAGCAGCACAGCTGCTGAATATATTATAGGATTGCCATTATCAGAGCTGACCCTGGGTTCTGAAAAGATAAAAGAAGCAGGCAAGATGGCAGCATTGGATGCACTACCCATTGACGATATTAGAGGGAGCGCAAATTATAGAAGACAATTGGTAGATACCCTTACCAAACGTGCCATTGTTGATGCTGCAAAAAGGGCCAAACAATAATCAAATTCAAATTAATTCTGTTTATCTAAGAATGTGTATATGAAGCAGTTGGTTAAAATTAATGTGAATGGTATCGATCATGAACTGGCGATAAAACCTACGGACATGTTGGCCGATGTGCTGCGTGAGCAGTTACACCTTATAGGCACTAAAAAGGGGTGTGAATTAGGAGATTGCGGTGCTTGCACAGTCATCATTGAAGGAATCCCTGTAAACTCCTGTCTGACACTCGCCATTGAAATGGAAGGGAAAAAGATAGAAACTATTGAATCCCTTGCTCAAGGTGAAGAGCTCCATCCCATCCAGAGGGCGTTTGTTGAGAAAGGTGCCATACAATGCGGGTATTGTACACCGGGAATGGTCATGCGGGCCAAATCCTTACTTGACGAAAACCCTAATGTTGATGAAAGTGAAATTAAAAGGGGATTATCCGGCAATCTATGTAGATGCACCGGATATACGAAGATCATAGAAGCTGTGCAAACATCACAACAATATATCAAAGGAGAGGATCCTAAAGAAATTGACTATCAGCCGCAGAAATCTGCTGTCGACCTATCGGTGGTAGGAAAGCGGTTGGCAAAAAAAGATGCTCCCGATAAAGCAACAGGCCGAGCCATTTATACCGATGATATTGTATTGCCAAATATGATTTATGGGAAGCTCCTGCTTAGCCCCCATGCCCACGCTAAGATCATATCAATCGACGCTACAAAGGCCAAAGATCTGCCCGGTGTGAAAGTGGTATTGACCGGAGCAGATGTGCCAGATATCACTTACGGCACCTCCCCACCTCGCTATGATGAGCATGTACTGGCAAAAGACAAGGTGCGATATGTTGGGGATGTGGTTGCAGCAGTGGCCGCCATTGATGAGGAAACCTGTTATAAAGCGATCGATCTTATTGAAGTAGAATATGAAATATTGCCTGCAGTGTTTGATCCTGAAGAAGCCATGAAAGAGGGAGCACCCCGTTTATTCGATGACAAATTTGAAAATAACATCAACACACGCGTTGATCATCACTTTGGAGATACTGAGAAGGGCTTCGCGGAAGCTGACCATATCAGGGAGGAGCGTTTTGTTGGCAACAGGATCTATCAGAATCCTATGGAACCCCACTGTGCTATAGCTGAATGGGACAGACATGGGCGGGTGACTCTTCGCACGTCTACCCAGGTGGTACACTATGTCCATAATCAACTCTCTCATATACTTGGTATTCCTTTGGGGGATATTCGAGTGGTGATGACAAATTGTGGTGGTGGTTTTGGGGCTAAAGCGGCAGCAAATATTTTGGAAGTGTTATCCGTATTTCTTTCAAGAGAAGCAGGTTGCGCTGTGAAAATGAGGTTCAACAGAGAAGAGATGTATTTGTATGGCAGGGGAAGACACAAACAATTTATTGACATGAAGATCGGCGTGAAGAAGGATGGAACAATTACAGCTGTGCAGCAAAGGGCTGTGCTGGAAGGTGGTGCCTATTCAAGTTTTGGTATTGTATCTACTTATTATGCCGGGTCAATGTTGACTACTTTGTATAAATTTCCTAATTATAAATATGATGGATTTCGGGTGAATACCAACCTGCCTCCTTGTGGAGCCATGAGGGGTCACGGGACTCCTCACCCCAGATTTGCCTTCGAATCATTGCTCTCTATGATAGCAGATGATATTGGCATGGATCAAATTGACATCAGATTGAAGAATGCTATGGAGCCGGAATACAGAACATGTAATGATCTTGACATCCACTCCTGTGAGTTGAAGGCCTGTCTTCATAAAGTAAGGGAGAGGTCAGGATGGGACGAAAAGAAAGGAAAGCTACCGACAGGACATGGTATAGGAATTGGCTGTGGTGGATTTGTTTCAGGAGCCGGTTATCCTATATATAGATCAAAATTCCCACATTCAAATGCGATCATCAAAGTGCAGGAAGATGGTTCAAAAGCGATCCTATTCATCGGAGATGCTGATATAGGACAGGGCTCTGACACCGTATTAGCCCAGGCAGCAGCAGAGGCCATGGGTATTTCTTTTGATAAGATAAGTGTCATCTCGGCTGACAGCGATATCACACCAATAGGATTTGGTGCTTATTCCAGCAGGGTAACCCTGATGGGAGGTAACGCCTCAAAAATGGCAGGCGAAGATATTAGAAAACAAGTTCTTGCTTCCGCTTCTGAAATTTTAAAAGCAGATGTCAAGGACCTTGTAGCTAAGGATAATACTATCTTTTTGAATAGTGATCCTGCGCAGTCCATTCCCTGGAATGAAGCTGCCGCTGCCCACTTTTCTATAAATGGACCCCTGGTTGGTAAAGGCCATTATTCTCCTCCGGAAGGGCTTGGTGGCACCTATAAAGGCGCAGCAGTTGGAACTTCACCGGCGTTTTCATTTTCAGCTACAGTGTGTGAAGTGAAAGTTGATATGGAAACCGGAAAGGTGCGCATTCTGAATTTCTTCGATGCCCACGATTGCGGAACGGCAATCAATCCCATGGCGGTAGAAGGCCAGGTAGAGGGAGCTGTGGTTATGGGGATGAGTGAGGTGCTATTTGAAGATGAACGATTTGATGATAAAGGGAAATTGCTGAATGGAGACCTTCATAATTACCTGATAGCAACAACTATGGATATGCCAAATATCGATTCAACAATTGTTGATAGTTACGAGCCGGAAGGCCCATTTGGGGCAAAGGAAGTTGGAGAAGGGGCTACATTACCCATCCTTGGCGCCATTGCCAATGCTGTTTCTGATGCGATTGGTGTTCGTATCAACTCCCTGCCTATCACACCTGAAAAAGTACTAAAAGCTATAAAAAGTAAAGAAAAAGGAGAATAATCCTTATATTTAATAACATTGATACACTATTGAGAGAGACTCTTTATTTTTAATTGAAAGAAATGAGCAAATCCACCGATAAGCAAATATTAGAGAAAGCATTTGGGTTATTGTCTGATTACATGGCGCAGGAGCAAATTGATAATACATCAGTTGTTGATTTTCAAACTCCTGATTCCATTAAGAATAAGATCGATTTTTCTATTTCTGATAATGGCATATCCTACGATGAACTTTTTGCCTTATTGGAAAAGTATCTTTCTCTTAGCGTACGCACAGGAAATAAGCAATTCTATAATCAACTGTATGGCGGATTCAATATGCCTTCTTTTCTGGGCGAAATTTTTACGAGCCTTACAAATGGATCAATGTATACCTATGAGAGTTCTCCTGTAGCAACGATCATGGAAGTTGAGTTATTGAAGAAGATGAATGAAATGGCAGGATTTCATCATGGTGAGGGGACCTTTACCACCGGAGGAAGTAATGCCAACTTGATCGCCATGCTCTGCGCAAGAAATAAAGCTTTTCCAGATATTAAATCTGATGGAATAAAGGACGCCAGTAAAATGAGAATATTTGTATCAGACCAAGCACACTTTTCGATAGAGCGAGCGGCAAATGCACTTGGGCTTGGTACAAATAATATCGTTAAAGTTAGTTCTGATGAAAAGGGAGCAATGATCCCTGACGAGCTGGAAAAAGTGATGAAAGAAAGTCGGGAAAGGGATGAGCACCCCTTCTTTATAGTAGCTACAGCCGGTACTACATTTAAGGGTGGTTTTGATCCAATTGCACAAATTGCGTCAATTGCTAAAAAGTGGAAAGTATGGCTCCATGTGGATGGATCATGGGGTGGGTCAGTGATATTAAGTGAAAAACATAAGTATTTATTGGAAGGTCTTTCTGAAGCAGATTCTTTTGCCTGGAACCCACACAAGCTGATGAACATCCCTTTGATCTGCTCAACCCTTTTGATCAAAGAGAAGGGGACCCTCAATGATAACCTGTCAACAATGGATTCAAATTATATATTCCATGATCATGAATTTGAATCTTATGACCTTGGGCAGATGTCATTACAATGTGGACGGCGTGTTGATTCCTTAAAACTCTGGTTAGCATGGAAATATTTTGGCGATAGCGGATATGAAGAGCGCATCAACACCCTCTTTGAAATATCAAAATATGCCCAGAAAAAGGTGGAAGCCAGCGATAAATTGGAACTGATGGCCCCAGTATCGTTCCTGAACATTTGCTTTAGATTTTTACCGGATGCAGATCTGGATATCAATGAGTTTAACTTACAATTGAGGCAAAGATTACTCAACAATGGGATGAGCATGGTGAATTATGGCTTTCTAGATGATCAACTTACCATCCGATTGGTGTTGGCAAATCCTGAGGTGGAGAAAAATGATATTGATACCTTCTTTGAGAATGTGATGGCGGTGGCCAACGAACTTACCAAAGCATTATGCGGTGTAGCTTAATGCACTTCAAAACTATTTGAGATCACTCCACAGATTTATGGAAATGATCGTGGCTATATCCCTTTTCTAGTATTCTGAAGATGTGCAATGCGTAGGGGAATAGGGCATCTACGGTTTCTGAGGCCCCCTTGGTTGAACCTGGCAGTGCGAGGATCAATGTTTTCCCTTTCATCCCACAAATGCTGCGTGAGAGCATTGCTAATGGAGTACGCTCCTGACCATAGTTTCTTGCAGCTTCCATTATTCCGGGAATCTCTGTGTCAAGTAAGGGTTTGATCGTTTCAGGGGTTCGATCCCTTGGAGAAAGTCCGGTGCCACCCGTTGTGATCAAGAGGTCTATATTTTGTTCACATAATCCTTCTATCTGCTCCTTTATTTGGTCTGGCTCATCAGGGATGACAATATAATCACAAGAAGGGATGTTCACCGTCTTCAATTTTTCTATGATCGCCTGCCCGGCGGAGTCCTTTTTTGTGCCTTCTGAAACGGAATCAGAGATAACTATTACAGCGGTCTTTATGGTCTCAGGAAATCTATCCTTAAAATCTGACTTGCCGCCACTTTTTTCTTCCAATTTAATGTCTTTGATCTCAACTTCCTTGTCAATGGGTTTTACCATATCATAAATGGTAAGTGCAACAATAGATACGCCATGCAATGCTTCCATCTCACAACCCGTTTTATATATGGTTTTTACCACCACATCGATCACAATTGTGTTCTTGGATACGTCAAAGTTGATCTTTACATCTTCAATGGGTAGAGGATGGCAATGAGGTACCACCTGGCTGGTATTCTTAACCGCCAAATAACCTGCCGCCCTTGCTGTAGCAAGCACATCTTTTTTGGGAGTGGTATTGTTCTCAATGGCCTTGATGCTATCTTCATGCATGAGAATGCTGCCTGAAGCTCGGGCTACTCTTAATGTTTTTATCTTTTTTGTTATGTCTAACATGATATTGGCAATTTAATCTAATTGTTTTTCTTTTATCCATCGTTCCGAGCCATCACTGAGCATCTCTTTTTTCCAAATTGGGACCTTCAGCTTTATTTGCTCTACAATATCTTTGAGGAGGTCAAATGTGTCCTGGCGATGAGCAGCTGAAACCATTACCACCAAAGATAACTCCCCGGTCTTCACTATTCCTGTACTATGATATATATGCAGGCAATGGAGATCATATTCTTGCAAATAATGTTCTTTCAATGAATGGATCTCTTTTTCAGCCATTTCTTCATAAGCAGAGTATTCGATGGCGATCACGCTATCTTCATCCAACTTGTCGGCCCTAACCTGGCCTAAGAAAATGGCATGTGCTCCCAGATTATCCTTCGTTTGATGTTTGCTGATAAGTTCTGAAACAAATTCAGAAGCAATACTTCCTTTCACTAAATGTTTTGACATGGTTCTATCCATTCAATTTTATGTTTTATCCACCTGCAAATGGCGGCATCAATGCTATTTCGTCACCTGTTTTCAATTTGATGTTCTCTTTTTCAATATGCTGGTTGACAGCTATAAGATAAGTGAATTTTTTGAAGGGAGGAAATTGTTCGTTCAGATGGTTTTTTAAAGTATCAATGTCCTGAATATCCTCTACTTCTAGCATAGTTGTTCCTGTGCATTCGGCAAGGGAGCCAAAAAATAATATCTTTAATTTCATAGTAAGGTCAATTTTTGTGCTTCCTCAAGTGCTGATTCCGTATTGATATTTGTAAATAGATGCTCTGAATAAAATGATAGCCCTTTATCAATAACCAATAATTTTCTGTTAAGTAACTTAATGACATCTTGTATCTTATAATTCTTGCTATCAAGTGCCTCCTTCAACTTCTCCATACACTGCTTATTATAAGCACCACACAATGGTTGTAGTAGGTCGCCACTTGTTGGTATCACCGCATCAAAATTATCGAATCCTTCAATAATATATTGTAACAACCCTTCATTTACAAATGGGATATCGCAACCTAACACTAAGTTATGAGCTGTCTGACTATAATATAAACCTGTATATATTCCAGCCATCGGTCCGCAATCTTTCAACAGGTCTTCATGCACAGGGAACTTTAGCTTCTCGTAGCCGGATTGATTACTAATGATCATTATAGAGGTGCATACTTTTTGAGCTTGAGAGATCACGTGCTCCACAAGTGGTTTGCCATCTAAAAGCAATAACCCTTTGTCATGATTCATCCTGCTGCTTTTCCCTCCTGCAAGAATGATCCCTGTGATATCATTTTTCATTATTCAGCATCTTGGTAATAAATGAACAGATATTGTATCGCCTTTGGTAAAGGTATTTTTATTCTCGGGCAATATGGCTAATGCATCAGCTATTGCAAATGAGTGTAGCATATGCGAACCCTGGCCTTCCAGGATACTTACACTATTGTCATTGATCTTTGCATTTAAAAGGTATGCTTTTTCATCCGGCTTCTTTTTGTAATCATGGTTTATTGGCAACTGCAAAAGTGGCAAAGAAGGTGCTTCGGCTCCCATCATCTTACTAATAAATGGGTAGACATACATATAAAAACAAACCAATACTGACCTTGGATTTCCCGGCAACCCAAAAGCAAATTTCGATCTCTTTTCTGCAAAAAGGAGGGGTTTTCCCGGTTTTTGTGCCACCTTATGAAATACTGATGTATAGCCACTTTCCTCAAGCGCCCTCTTAGTATAATCGTAATCTCCTACAGAAACCCCCCCCGAAATGATCACAATGTCGCCATTATTTTCAGCTGAATTTATAGCAGATTTAAGTTGATCCAGATCATCAATACACTTAGTGTATTCACTATCGATAGAGGATTTTCTCAAAGCAGCACATAGCATCATCCCATTAGATTCATAGATCTTCCCCTTTTGTAACTCTGTGCCGGGTTCTGCAAATTCATTCCCTGTAACCACAATTTGCACCTTGGGTTTTCGAGAGACCTTTAATGATCTAACACCCAGTGATGCCAGCAGTCCGATACTTGCCGGATTGAGACGAGAAAATTTTTCTATAGCCACAGCTCCTATCTTCAACTGCTCCCCTTTTTTCCTGATATTTGCCCCCTTCCAAAGCTTTAGATCATTAACCATGACCCGGTCACCATCCCTAACAGTATATTCTTGCATAACTATAGTGTCAATGCCGTTTGGGATTGCTGCTCCTGTAAATATTCTGGCAGCCTGTTTTTCTTTAACGACAAGCTCAGGGATATCCCCGGCCTTTAATTCACCGATCACTTCAAGTTCATTGGACTCACTCCCCTCAATATCATCAAACCTTAATCCATATCCATCTACCGGAGAGTTGTCAAAGAGTGGATGATCGACAGGAGAGATAATATCTTCGGCAGCAATTCTTCCCAGAGATTCATCGACTTCAACAGTCTCTGCTTCCAATACAGGGGCTTTATCAAGGATAAGCGTGCATGCTTCTTTTAATGAGATCATTTATACAATAATTAATTTAATACTGGCAATGATCAGCACTACCGCCAATAGGTTTCTGACATTTGCATTATTTAATTTAGCGCTTCCAAAATAAGAACCGGCCAACCCTCCTACAATTGCCACCATTACCCAAAGATACATTTGTGGCTGAAATGTGGCACCATTGTATAATAATCCTGACAATCCACTAATAGAATTCAAAAGGATGAAAAGGGCTGAAACAGCTGCTGTTTCTTTTATGCTCCCCCAATTAGTTAATAGGATAATTGGACTAAGAATGATGCCTCCACCAATGCCGATCATCCCCGAAAAAAAGCCTAGAATAGATCCTATTATTAGAGCAGGAATTACTAATAATTTTGAAGTACCTGTATTTGACCTATTTCCGAAAACGTTTGCTATTCGAAGTGTGGCAATGATCAAACAAATACCAAGTATCCTTTTGTACCAAACCGGGTCAACTGTAATACTTGCTCCCCAAAAGGCCATTGGAACAGAAGCTATCGCAAATGGTAAAAAAAGGTTCCATCTAAAATAGCCCATACGGTAGAATTGATAAAATGCGATCCCGGCAACAAAAATATTCAATAACAATGCGTTTGGTCGCATGATCATAGGAGCAATGCCAAATAATGACATCAATGCCAAATACCCACTTGCACCCCCATGCCCTACTGATGAATATAAAAATGCAAGGATAAGGATACATGCCAAGATCGATAAGGCCTCAGGTGCGATCATTGTAAGATAAGATATACATAATAATAGTGAAACAAAGATACGCATAATAGGACGAATAAAATATGCGAAAAATCATTATTTCTTATGAGATTATACATAAAAATAGTACATTTGTGACAATTATAATTAATGATAATATCATGAAAAACAAAAACAATCACTACTTTTTGATAGCCATTATTGGTGTCGGTCTATTCTTAACACAAATATCATTGGTGCAAGGCCAAACTGTGATCTCTTCAGAGATAAGGCCAAGAGCGGAATATCGTCATGGCTACGGAGGATTAGCTGACTCAGGGATGTACAATGCTTTTTTTATAGATCAGCGGACCCGTATCAATTTGGAATACAAATCAGAGGGGTATGCAGTTAGAATATCTTTGCAGGATATCAGAACCTGGGGAAGCCAGGAGCAAGGAAATAAAAGCGATGGATTATCATCCATACATGAAGCTTGGGGAGAAGCTTTTATAAGTAAAACATTGTCATTGAAATTTGGGCGTCAAGAGATCATATATGATGATCATAGGATATTTGGAAATGTAGGCTGGTCCCAGCAAGCCAGGAGTCATGATGCTGCAATAATGAAGTACAATGGAAAGAAGATCAGTTTTCATGTGGGATTTGCTTATAACCAGGATAAGCCACAGACAAATACAACAATTTATACCGTTAAAAAGAGTTATAAAGCGCTCCAATATTTATGGTTGCATAAGGAGTTCAATAAAAAATTAACTGCCAATGCCCTATTCTTGAACAATGGCCTGCAGGCCTCCACAGTGGATAGCGCAAGTGGTTTTACGAAATACAAGGATAACTATAGTCAAACAATGGGTACAAGAATTTCCTATAAAAGGGATAAATCAGGCATGAATATTAATGTATATTACCAAACCGGAATAGATGGTGATTGGGCCGATACATATATAAGTGCGTTGCTAATAGGTGGTGATATATTTTATAAGGTATCGGAAAAAGTAACTTTAACTTTAGGATATGAACAACAAACCGGTAACAGCCAAACTGCAAGTGGAAGCTGGACTGAGAGTAAGCACTCCTTTTCACCCTTCTATGGAACGAACCATAAGTTCAACGGGCATATGGATTATTTCTATGTTGGAAACCACTTAGGTAGTGTTGGTTTACAGGATGGCTTTCTTAAGTTCAAATATGTGAATGGAGATAAATATATTTTTGGAGCAGACGTTCATTATTTTCTGGCCGCTTCGAATGTCTTAGATTCAAAGGAATTGTTGAGTTCAGGGAATACAGTTGCCATGGATAATACCTTGGGTACCGAGATAGATCTTTCTTTTGGGTTTCAACTGGCCAAAGATGTCACTTGTAAATTTGGATATTCACATATGATAGCTACTGAAACCATGGAAGCACTAATGTTGCAACGTGGAGCAGTACTTCCTGATAAAGATGAAATGAGTAACTGGGGATGGGTGATGTTAATTGTTAAGCCTGTTCTATATAAAAGCGCAAAGAAATAGGGTCAGCAATGGCCAACCATCATTTTTGAGAGGCAGGAGTTGATCCTGCCTTTTTTTTATTTAGCCTCTTTATTTTACCACACCTCAATTAACTTCTTGCTCACAATGGATGTACCGGTCTTAAGTGATAGGAAATAAATCCCTGAAGGATAACCTAATTGGCTTGCACTAAAATGATAGGAATACCCGCCCTTTTGCTGTTCTTCATTTACAATAAGGGAAATTCTATTGCCGACAATATCATATACAGATAATTCTACAAGATCACTCTCCGGTAAATAATAGGAGATGGTAGTGATAGATCTATACGGATTTGGATATGCCATAAGCGTTGTAGAAAACGGCTGCAATTCTCCAATCCCATTAACGAATTCAACGGTCACTAAAGTGCAATATTCATTGGAATCACAATTGTTAGTGACAATAAGGCATACATTGTAAGTCCCTGAACTGTCAAAGGCATGTGAAGGAGTTTTTAAATCCGATGTATCCCCATCACCAAAGTCCCAACGGTAACTGAGAGCAAATATTGAGGAATCTGTAAAGTTGACTGTAAGCTGTGAATCAGTATAAATAAAGTTGGCAATTGGCGTATCACACGCAAAACATTGCACCTGTGTGAGAAAAGGAGCAAATCCTGTGGCTGTCCAGGGGGTATCAATGAATGCACCACGGCTAGGGATCATGATGGAGGATCCCACAGATGTTGAAGGGGTAGCTACTTCAGTATTTGTATTGTATTGATTGCATCCTGAGTTTCCAACCTGATCCGTTCTGATCAAATAAATATCGTCTAAAAAAGCGCCAAAATTTTGAGTTGTGCCAATTACAATAAAACCTTTATCCTGAGTTTCTACAACTGACCTTCCTACATCATCGACAATTCCGCCATAGGTTTTTGTCCATAATGTATCCCCTGTAGCATTTAGCTTTAACAGGTAGGCATCCACCGTACCGCCACCGAAACTGTAAGTTTCCCCCTGTAGCAAGTAGCCTCCATCCGATGTTTGTATTAGAGAATGGCAATACTCATTGTTAGAGCCACCATAGGTTTTTGTCCATGCAGTGTCACCGGCAGCATCGGTCTTTATTAAATAGAGATCATACATTCCGGCTCCAAAACTTTGTGTCTCACCTGCAATAATATATCCGCCATCTTTGGTTAGCTGGACTACCTTGCCCATATCATCCAAAGCACCCCCGTATACTTTGTTCCAAATCATTGCGCCATTGGAGTCTACTTTAATAAGTTGTACATCTGAACCTCCCGCTCCAAAACTTCTAGTTTCGCCGACTAAAACATAACCATCAACTTTAGCCTCTTGAATAGAGCGGCAAATATCCTGATTCGCACCTCCAAAGGTTTTTGTCCATGAGGTATCTCCCTGGGGTGTGGTCTTTATCAGATAAATATCAGAATTCCCAGCTCCAAAACTTGCTGTGTACCCAGCCACAAGAAACCCTTGATCCTTCGTTTGAATTACCGAATAACCAATATCATTGAACAGACCGCCAAATGCCCTCGTCCACATAGTATCTCCATTCAAATAGGTCTTGACCAAATATACATCAGCATTCCCTGCTCCAAAGGATTGTGTCTCTCCTGCTATAATAAAGCCTTTGTCTTTTGTTTGCTGTACCGAATAACCCGCATCAAAACCAACCCCTCCATAGACTTTCGTCCAAACAGAATCACCGATGGAATCAATATTGACCAAAAGCACATCATAAAATCCCATTCCGAAAGAGGTGGTTTGTCCTGTAATAATGTACCCTCCATCAAATATAGATTGAATTGATGTACCTACATCTGCTCCAAAACGAGAATGTACTTTCTGATAGGTCACTTGTCCGTAAAGGTGTGAGGTGAGAATAAGGGATACGAATATTGTTATAGTGATGGATAATACTCTCATGATCTTGGATTTTAAATTACTGAAAATCAATAGAAAGATAGCTAATTATTCTTGATAGTAACAGATCGCCTTTATATTTTTTGTAATTTTGCTACTAAAAGAAATATATGAAAGTCGCTGATATTACTACTCCTACAGGGCCACATCTTAATTGCAAAGGATGGATACAAGAAGCTGCGTTAAGAATGCTACACAATAATCTGGATCCCGCAGTTGCCGAGGATCCCGACAACTTGATCGTTTACGGTGGCACCGGGAAAGCAGCCCGTAGTTGGGAAGCTTTTGATCTGATCGTAAAAGCACTTAAAGATCTTAATAACGACGAAACACTTCTGATACAAAGCGGTAAGGCGGTTGGTATTTTACCCTCTCATCCTGAAGCCCCAAGGATCATTATTGCTAATGCAAATTTAGTTGGAAAGTGGGCCAATTGGGATCATTTTCGGGAACTCGAAAAGAAGGGGCTCATCATGTTCGGCCAGATGACCGCAGGTTCATGGATCTACATCGGATCACAAGGAATTGTGCAGGGGACTTATGAGACTTACCTTTCTTTGGCGAATAAACATTTTGATGGCTCCTTGCGAGGAACATTTAATGTAACTGCAGGCCTTGGTGGCATGGGTGGTGCTCAACCATTGGCCATTACAATGAATGAAGGAGTGTGCCTTGCCGCTGAAATGGAGGAGTGGCGAGCACAAAAGCGGCTTGAAACAAAATATCTTGATAAAATGACCACCTCTATAGATGAAGGGATTGATTGGGCATTGGAAGCAAAGGCAAATAATGAGGCAGTTTCTATTGGAGTCATATGCAACGCAGTTGACCTTCTCCAAAATTTGATAGACAGAGAGATCACCCCCGATACCCTTACTGATCAGACATCTGCCCATGATGAGTATAATGGGTATTACCCTGAAGGCATGAATGTGGATGAAGCAAATACTCTGAGAAAGAGTGATTCAAAGTTCTATGCCGATCTAGCATTGAAAACCATGGCTAAGCACGTGCAGCAGATGTTAGAACTTCAAAAGAGAGGTGCCATCACTTTCGATTATGGCAATAATATTCGAGGACAGGCACAAACGCAGGGAGTTGAAAATGCCTTTGACTTTCCAGGATTTGTTCCCGAGTATGTCAGGCCTTTATTTTGTGAAGGGAAAGGACCATTCCGATGGGCTGCACTATCGGGAGATCCTAATGACATTTATGAGACAGATAATGTGATCCTTGATCTTTTTCCAGAAGATATAGGATTGAGCAGATGGATAAAGCTGGCACAGGAAAAGATCGCTTTTCAGGGTTTGCCCGCACGTATTTGCTGGTTAGGAATGGGTGAAAGGGAAAAAGCAGGCCTCGCCTTTAATGACCTTGTGAGAAAAGGGATTGTAAAAGCGCCAATCGTTTTGGGTAGAGACCATCTTGATACAGGTTCTGTGGCATCTCCAAACCGTGAGACCGAAGGCATGAAAGATGGTTCTGATGCAGTAGCTGACTGGCCGGTATTGAATGCCCTGATCAATACTGCTGGAGGTGCAAGTTGGGTATCTTTTCACCATGGCGGTGGAGTAGGGATGGGGTATTCACTGCATGCCGGAATGGTGATTGTATGTGACGGAACCGATGAAGCAGATAGGAAATTGAAACGTGTACTGCATAACGATCCTGCCATGGGAATTATTCGCCATGCGGATGCAGGATATGAAACTGCTCAGGAAAATGCTAAAAAGTTTGGCCTGGATCTGGAAGAAAGACTGGATTGATAAAATAGGGAAGGTATTATCTACTTCTCTCTTATCAACTCTTCTGCATTATCAGACCGCTCGATCCTGAGTCCGATCTCCATAATTTCGTGTAGTGGATTTTGGCGCATGTTTTGCACAATCTCAAAGGTGTATTTTCCGCGCTTGTTGAAGTAAGCATTAAATTGAAATGGTATTTGCAGATCACAAAGATCTCCCATGCAATTGCCATACCATTTTCCATTTTTATCCGCCAGGGATAATTCAAAGCGCCGATTGACTTTCTTCCCTCCCGGGAAAGTTATGGTCACCTTCAACCAAAGGTTACTATATGAATAGCGGGCAGTGTGCCTAGCATTTATGTATACATTATAGTAAATTGAA
This sequence comes from uncultured Chitinophagales bacterium, assembly GCA_964572485.1. Lineage (GTDB taxonomy): Bacteria > Bacteroidota > Bacteroidia > Chitinophagales > CAZNGA01 > CAZNGA01. The sequence continues at coordinate 13,286 of CAZNGA010000006.1, read as the reverse complement.
GTATCCTGGATTTCAAATGTGAAGGGGATCACCTCTTTGCTATCCCATGAGTATTCCTTTATGGGAGTATTGGTCTCATAGACCCTGCTCTCATCACAGCCTGCAAATAAATACAATGTGCAGCCAAGTAATAACAAATTGATGTTTTTTGAGCTGATCATCTTCTCTTTGGTCGATTTCTTCTTTTGTTCTTTTTCTTTTTAACAGGTTTTTGCTTTTCCAAACTTGATATATTGATGTGTCCTACCACATTTTCATATTCTACTTCTTCTTTTTCCTGCTCGAATTGCATCTCACTGAGACCGGTAGGTTTTTCACCCTTTTTGTTCATCTCCAGTACTTTTATGATCCTTTGGAGACTTATGGGATAGGTCCTGAACTGATCTTCATAACTGTACCACATCAACTGTTTGAAAATATCGGTCTTTTGAAGTTTTGCCTTCCCTTTCTCAGTTTCAATAAAATCTGCATTCTCAGGGAAGGCCTTTAATGCATTCAAATAATTATCAAGCTCATAATTCAGGCAGCATTTAAGTCTGCCGCATTGGCCTGATAATTTGGATTGTGTGATCGTAAGATTCTGATGCCGAGCAGTATTGGTGGTCACAGATTTAAATTCAGTAAGCCATGAGCAACAGCATAACTCCTGTCCACAATCACCAACACTACCTATTCGTCCTGCTTCCTGGCGAGATCCGATCTGGTGCATTTTTATCTTGATCTTAAACTCACTGGCCAGCACTTTAATAAGTTCTCTGAAGTCCACCCTGTCATCAGAAGTGTAATAAAAAGTGGCCTTCTTCTTATCCCCCTGAAAACGCACATCCCCGATCTTCATTTGCAACCCCATCTTTAGCGAAATGGACTTTGCCTTGACCATAGTTTCGTGCTGCAGACTTTTTGCTTCTTCCCAAGTTTTCAGATCATCATCGTTAGCAATGCGCATGATATCCCTGACACTTTCATCAGTTGCTGCGATATTTCTCTTTTTCATTTGAAAGTGAACCAATTCGCCACTTAAAGAGACTTTCCCAATGTCAAAACCTATTTCTTCCTTTACAACAACAGTATCACCGGTGGAAATATCAAGATTTTTATTGTTTCTGTAAAAACCCTTTTCAGAGCCATAATTAAAAGATATCTCTTTGATGTTAAAATTTCTGTCCAGATCAGAGAGGGAGATATCCTTTAACCAATCATATACATTCAATTTATTGCACCCTGAGCCATTGCACCCGGGTATTTTACAACAGGTGCGCTGCTTTACATCAGTATCCACAATTTGTCCTTCTTCTTTATTTGACATATCTAATAACTATCGGCTAAAATTACTTCTTTGTTTTGAAAAATCTTTGAAATCTGAATCGACATTTGCAAAAGGGTGATCTTAGGGTGTGCATTTCGTTCAATGTAATAGGTAGAGCGGTTTAGTAAATTGTATATCTTGTCGATCTGATCAATGGATAATGTTTGAGCCAGGTGTGCAGCCAACTCTCTCTCTTTGACCTCCATCCTAAGATCTTTGAGCCCACCATATTTTATGACCATACATTCCCTGAAAAAATGCAGCGCATATTTAAGAAAGTTCTTTTGATTTTCCCTTCCTATAATAGCAAATTCCTCTATCCAATCCATCTGACTTTCACCCCTATTGTTCATGCAGTTATCTACCCATTCTAACAATAACTTCTCATTGTTATTCTCAATATAGTCGCACATATGCAGTGCTTCATTGTAATTCCCACTTACCAATCTACTGATCCGGGCTGCTTCTTCATTATTGATGTCCTGACCATTTACCAGAGCCTCAGTAATTTGATCTTCCTGCAATCTGTTAAGCTTCAGCAACTGCAACCGTGATAGGATCGTATTAATGATGGCATCCTGATTTTCAGATACTAATAGGAAGTAAGTATTTTCTGGCGGTTCTTCTAATATCTTAAGAAGCACGTTGCCTGCAGGTCCCAAATATTCAGGCATCCACATTAATAAGATCTTGTTTCTGGATTCAAAGGCCTTAAGACTGAGTTTTTTTAAGATGTCATTACATTCAGCAATAGGAATGTTGCCTTGCTTGTTTTCCGCATCAATGGCTTTAAACCATTGATTGGTATTGAGGTAAGGATTGTTCTGGATCGCTGATCTCCATTCATTGATATAACTGGTACTCAGTGTCTTCCCCTCAGTTTTCTTTGAAATGATAGGATAGGAGAAATGTATATCCGGATGGATCAATTTATGGGCTTTGGTACAGGAGGAACATTGCCCACAGGAATCTGTTTCTTGTGGTGATTCGCAGTTTAGATACTGAGCAAAAGCAATTGCTAAAGCAAGATTGCCGCAACCTTCAGGGCCAAGTAATAACTGGGCATGGCTTACCCTACCGTCAATAGCACTTTTTATCAACCGCTTTTTTATTTCGTCTTGCCCTATTATATCTTTAAAAAACATGATCCTTGGTCATATTGTAGATACAATAACAAAAACAACTTATCTGATGAGTGAAATAAGAGATGGTGGACCTCAATCTGCTGTCAAAATATTGGTAAGAATTTTAACCCTATATCTTTGTGGACAAAATTGTTTTCTTTCATTCGTAAACCCCTCTACACCCTTTATATTTATTGTAAACAGTTGCTTTATCATTGAATCAATTTCGAAAATAAATTTTGATTCGATCAAAAGTACTGAATTATGGTAGAAATAACAAGCACCTAAAAGGGGGAGATCTCTTAATGGTTCGGATCAGGTGTCAATATCAATAGAAATATCATCTTCATCAGTGTATTGTTTCAATAATGCCTTTAGTGCTTCCTTTAATGGATACCGATTAGGCGCCAGCACAAAATGAAGAGTGATCCCATCAATGATACTATATAGAATGGAAGTTTCAATACCAGGGTCTTTTACTTGACTTGCATTGAAATACCTATCGAGTTCCTGGTATACAAATCCGGGCAAGCCCGAAGCGTCAATATCAAGCGTTTGTAATACAACGGGCTGCATTCTAAGGCAGTAGTATAGTCGCCAAAATCGCAGGTTCTTCCTTACTATTTTAAAGTGCTTTTTAATGACACTTTCCAGCATATGAGAAGTGGTTAAGTAGGTCTCCTCTTTTTGAAAAGCTGACTTCACAGGGTATAACTCCTGGTGAAAGATGGATCGAAGCAAATTATCCTTGCTCTTATAGTAATTATACATGAGCCCAATAGAAATATTTGCATGAGATGCGATCATCCTTATTGATGTATTATCAAATCCATGCCGGGTAAATAGCATTAAAGCAGTCTCTTTTATCTTGTTTTTGCTGTTTTTAGTGATCTTTTCAGTCATTTACATATATTTAAATGAACGTTCATTTACAAAATTAAATAAACAATAAGAAAAATGCAAAAAAAGTGGTTGTTCTTGCAATGAGATCACAAATCGTAAAGGAGTGAATAACTTTTACCCTTTCACCTTGTTATCATATCTATTATTCTCTACTTTTATAAAATCGTTCATAAAAATGGAAACTTTGAAAAAGTGGTTTTCTAGCCAATGGCTACTAATCGTTTCAATGGTAATATTTAATTGTATTACCAATCATGCGCAAACATTGAAATGGAGCGTATATGATACTTCAAACTCGGCAATTCCCGGAAATACCGTTCAGGCCATTGGTGTAGCCAATGATGGATATAAGTGGATCGGCACGAGTACCGGTTTGGCAAAGTTCGATACCATTACCTGGACCATCTTTGATCAGTCAAATAGTGGACTGCCTTCCAATAATGTATCGGCTGTTAATTTTGATCAGGGAGGTAATATCTGGATCGGTACAAATGGAGGCGGCCTCGCAAAATTTGATGGTGACTCGGTATGGACCATATTTAATACGACAAATTCATTATTGCCGAGTAATAATATCTTATCGATGGCTATGGAGAGTAATGGGACCATATGGGTCGGTACACACATGGGAGGAGTAGCAGCATTTGATAGAGATACCACGTGGACCATATATGACAAATCAGGCTCCGGACTGCCACATGATAATGTTAGAGGTATCATGATAGATGGCAATAGTGATAAGTGGTTTGCCACAGAAGGTGGAGGTGTTGCCCTCTACGATGACTCATTGTTTACCATCTATGATCAAATGAACTCAGGTTTGCCGGATGATTTTACCCACGCTATCATTGCTGAAGGGAATGGAAATATATGGGTCGGAACCGAAAGCGGCTTGGCAAAATTTGACGGGGATTCTACATGGACTCTATTTACCCAAGGTTCTGGCTTGCCAAATGATGTTGTATGGGCCTTAGCGACCAGCGGACTTGAGAAGATATGGGCAGGAACCTGGGGTGGCGGCGCGGGATTTTATGAAAGCGCTGTATGGACAACTTTCGATACTTCTAATTCGCCAATTCCCAACGATATCATTTGGGCGATCACCATTGATGATAGCGGGTTTGTTTGGATAGGAACTGATGGTGGCCTTGCCATCTATGATAAAGGTGGGCTTGATATTCAAGTGAAACCCACAGTTGAGAACCGATCGATAGAGATGAATGTGTATCCTAGCCCCTCGATAGAAGAGCTCCATATTTCTTGTTTCCTTGAAAAAAGCAGTTGGCTTACATTATCTATTGTAGACTTACAAGGTAAAGAGGTAGTAACAATTAATTACAATTCTAGATCTCAGGGAACCCATGTATTTACTTTCAAACCTGATCTTTTTAGCCCTGGGATCTATTTCTGTAGAATACAGACCAAGGATTCAACTCTTGCCAGAAAAATAGTTAGGATCAGGTAGGTCGTAGATCCATATTCATTCGATCAAAATGTAGGGGATTCATTATTACCGCTAATTTTAGGGTGGAGTTGAATATATTTTTTAATTTTGTACCAGATTGTTAACAGTAAAAACTTGAATATAATATGTCTTATCTTTTTACATCAGAATCAGTTTCAGAAGGCCATCCCGATAAAGTGGCAGACCAAATATCAGATGCTGTCCTTGACGCCTATTTAAAAGAAGACCCTGATTCAAAAGTTGCTTGCGAAACTTTAGTGACCACCGGATTGGTTGTGATCAGCGGAGAAGTGAAATCTAAAGCTTCCAATGTAGATGTGCAGGAAGTGGCCCGAGGGATCATTAATAAAATTGGATACAACAAAGCTTCTTATAAGTTCGACGCAGAATCCTGTGGGATCATCTCTACCCTTCATGAACAGTCGGCTGACATTAATAGGGGTGTGGTAAGAGCAAAGGCAGAAGAGCAAGGTGCTGGTGATCAGGGAATGATGTTTGGCTATGCAACCAACGAAACCGATAGTTATCTTCCTTTGGGACTTGATATTGCCCATCGTATACTCGAGGAATTAGCAGTTATCAGAAAGCAGGGAAGGTTTATGAAATATCTCCGTCCAGATTCTAAATCACAGGTGACCATTGAATATGATGATAAGCATAATCCACTAAGGGTTGAAACGATCATTGTCTCTACGCAGCATGATGATTTTATTTCTGCAAAAGGTAAGACCACAAAAGCAGTTTTAGCTGCTGACAGCGCTATGTTGAAGAAAATAAGAGCAGATGTTATCAATATTCTGATGCCCAGAGTACTGAAGAGACTGCCTGAAAGAGTAAGGAAATTGTTTGGAAAAAAGATCACTTACCACATAAATCCAACAGGGAAATTTGTGATCGGTGGTCCTCATGGTGATACCGGTTTGACTGGAAGAAAGATCATTGTGGATACCTATGGTGGAAGAGGAGCACATGGTGGTGGCGCTTTTTCAGGAAAAGATTCTTCTAAAGTGGACCGTTCAGCCGCCTATGCAACACGGCATATCGCTAAGAACCTTGTAGCTGCCGGTGTGGCCGATCAGGTATTAGTACAGGTTGCCTATGCAATTGGAGTTGCTAAACCGGTTGGATTTAATGTGAACACATTTCATACTTCAAAATTAAAAGCAAAGAATGGAAGGGTCTTTTCAGACAATCAGATAACGAAAAAGATTGAAAAGCTTTTTGACATGAGGCCCAATGCGTTTATCAAGAGGCTGGGACTGAGAAACCCTATTTTTGCTGAAACTTCTAACTACGGACATATGGGTAAGAAGCCAGGAAAGTTGAGGATCCAGATGAATGGCAAGTCCAAGTCATTTGATACCTTCAGTTGGGAGAAGCTGGATTACGTACCCAAGATCAAGAAAGCTTTCGGTATTTAGATAAGAGTTTCTTTGCGCAATTTGTTATACCTCCCCATTCCATATCTCCCAAGCTTTGTCCGCCTGTAAGTAAAGCATCTCAAGGCCATTTTTTATTGTAGCCCCACGAGCTTTCCCCTGTTGTAGAAAAAGGGTTTTCTCAGGATTGTAATTAAGATCATAAAGCAGATGTTGATTGGTGATATCTTTATAGGGTATTTTTGGGTAGGTGTTATTGTTCGGAAACATGCCTAAAGGAGTACAATTGATAATAATAAGGTGGTCGCCAAGGATCTCAGTTGTCAGGTCATCATAGCCTATCTGTGAAGGTGCAGGATCGCGCGAAACGGTCAACGTCGATATTTGTAATTGCTCAAGTGCTGAAGCCACCGCTTTGGAAGCCCCACCCGTACCCAGCACAATCGCTTTAGTATGAAAAGATCGTAAAAGGGGTTGTAAAGAACCATGAAAGCCATGAACATCTGTATTGTGACCCTTGAGCACCCTTCCACCATTTTTTGAAGGTAAAATATTGATCGTATTTACCGCACCGATCTTCTCTGCAAGTGGGTCGATCTCATCTAAATATTCAATGACCTTTTCTTTGTAGGGAATGGTAACTGTTAATCCTTTTAGGTCAGAAGTTTTTTCTATTAGATCGGGCAACTTAGAGATCTGTTCTAAAGGAAATAATTGAAATGTGCAATCCTTTATCCCTTCTTTCTTGAACTTCTCAGCAAAATACATCCCCGAAAAGGAGTGGGTTAAAGGATACCCTATTAATCCGAAAGCTGTCAAATTGATTCTTTTTTCTTGTTTGAGAATCTTTCAAGCAGGTAAACGATCAGGAAACCGGCGATCGCTAACCCAACGGCCAGAAAGAAATATTGATCATATGCTTCTGGTAGTACATTCTCTTCAACAAGAGGGCAGGTATGCCCCTTTCGATCTTTATAGAACTCCAATGTTACTTTCCACGGCCATACTTTGTTCAATGAGCCGACCATAAATCCTGTTAACACTGAAATAGTTATATCATGAAACTTTTTGAAAAGCCAGTTCAATACCTTTGAGAATCCAATAACTCCTACCAGCGTTCCAGCTTCAAATATTAGCAATGGCATAAATTGTGATTCCTCCCACGACTGTGCCACAAGGTTCATATCACCGGAAAGTAATCCGCCAATAATATTATTTACACCGGTCCCAATTCCGGCAACAGTATCAATGATGAATCGATACTTGTTAATGATCACTAGAATATAAGAACCTGAAATGCCGGGTAGTATCATCGCCATTATGGAAAGCACTCCGGCAAAAAATATATATACCGGCGTATCAGGGGTTTGTATGATCTGGCTCCTGGATAGTAAATAAGCTACAATGCCCCCAATGGTAAATGCTATTATATTCTTAACGGTCCACGTTTTTTCAAGATGCCTGGCTATTACAATGGTCGAAGCGATGATCAATCCAAAAAAGAATGCCCATATCGCTTCCGGGTAGCTATCTAATATGAATTTAATGAGTTTGGCGAATGAGAAAACGGAAATAAAGACCCCAATGATAAGGGTGAGTAGGAAAAATCCGTTGATCTTAGCTTCCAGCGTTTTCCACTTGAAGGTTACCAGGTACTTGACTGCTAAAAGGTCTACCTCCTTCAAACTTCCGATCAACTTCTTATATATACCCGTGATAAAGGCAATGGTTCCACCTGACACCCCTGGAATCACATCAGCAGTACCCATTAGAATGCCTTTCACAAGATATATTAAATACTCTTTGGTCTTAGACATAGAAAATTTTCGATCTTAAGAGTAACAATTTATAGGAGAAGTTATTGTAAGGGAGAACTATAAATCTTAGATAATAATATACGCTAACCTCATGATTTTAGGAAATCTGAAAATGTATCACCTCTTAAGCCAAGTCTCAACGTTTCTAAAGCCAATACTTCATGAGGAGCAATGTTTCCCAGGTTGACATTTGCACCCAATAATTTTATGAACCAAACCTGTTGGGCCTTTATAGGGGCTTCCCAAATAATTTTCTCCTTTGGAATTTGGGTAAGAATCTCCTGTACCAATCCTGATCGTACTTCACCGGATTTCCTGTAAATCCCCACAGTGCCACTCTCACGGGCTTCAGCGATTACCTTCCATGCGCCGGCTTCCAATTCTTTGCTCATCAACTCGATCCATTTATAGGGTGGGATGATCTGCTCAATATCTTTGGACCCTACCTCGGAAAGTACTTTAGCATGTTGTTTTAATTGATCAATATACTCGCACTTCTCAGTATGAGGAATAGTGATCGAGCCATCAGAAACTTCGGCATATGTAATTTCAAATTTTTTGATCATCTTGAGGTATTCATCAAATTGATCTCTCACAACAAAGGCTTCAAATAGGGTGCCGCCAACATAGATAGGGATATTGGCATCTTTATAAACTTTGAGCTTTTCTTCCAGATTGGTGGTAACATAGGCAGTTCCAAAACCAATCTTTACTATATCGGTATAAGGTTCAGCCATTGAAACAAAGTTCTTAGTGTCCTGAATACTCATTCCCTTATCCATTACCATGGTTAGACCGGAATCTCTTGGTTTCGGTGGCCTCTTTGGCAAATCTTTAATATCAAAGTTCATGACAAATATTATTGTTTATGTTGCTCAATAATGCTTAAAACATGCTCGTTATCAGTAAGGTCCGGAACTATTTCAAATAACACATAGTGCTTATCGAAATTATATGCCAATGACTTTTCTAATTCAATGATCCCCTCATTCTTTCTGCCGCAATTGATAAGGTATGCGCTTTTGATATAGGTAAGTTCAATGTCTGACTCAAAATGCTGTAACGCAGTATCTAAACAAGATACGGCCTCTTCGTGATCATCGATACTGAAAAAACACTTTGCCAATCCTATCCAATTCTTCTTTGAATTGGGCTCGAGTTCCAATGCTTTATCAAAAGCAAGAATAGCATTTTCATAGTCTTTGAATTGATAACTGGCCCTGGCTAATCCGGTCAAATATTTGGGATTATTCTCATCGATTGAAATCGCTTTATTAAATGAGGAAATTGCTTTGGCCCATTGTGACTCTTCCAAATAGGTTTTTCCGATCTTGAAAAAACCATAATCAAAATTTGGAGCATGGTGTACTGCTTTTTGAAAATGAGTTCTTGCTTTCGCAAATTTTTTCAATTTCTCAAAACACAATCCAATGTTAAAATCAATGGTGTTTTCAGCCTTTGCTACTACTAGCGCATCCTGGTAAGCATCAATTGCTTTTTCATAAAGCCCAGCATCAAATAATGATTCAGCTTTGCTTATATGTGGAGCACTATCGCTGTCATCAATGGCAATGGCATATTCAAAAGCATCAACGGCTTTTTCAAGTGCCCCGATCTTTTGATAAGCAACACCTAATTGATTCCAGGCATGAAAACTGTATGGGTTGTTATTAATTACAAAGGTGTAAATGCCAATAGCACGATCATAATTCCTTAAAAGATCGGTAAAGAAATTTAACCTCGAAAGAGCTTCTTTGTTCTTAGGGTTAGCCATCAAAGCCTTTCTAATATACTTGAAAGCTTTGTTGAATTTCCCCCAGTCATCGTAGATGTCTGAAAACTCAAGATATAATACATCTAATTCATCTCCATCAGCAGTTGATTCCGCTTTTTTTAGCTGCTCAATGGCTTTGCTGTAAGATGACAGCCAGGAGTAAATTTCTGCTCGTTGCAAATAGATATTAATGTCTCCCGGATCAAATATCTCTGCCTTTTCTAAAAGACCCAATGCCAGATCATGCTGCTCCAGGTCAAAAAGCAGCTCTGCTTTTTTTGTTAGGATTATTGCTGAAAATGGGTGTTGGGAGGAAGCGATCTCTGTAACTTGTAATGCTTTTCCTAGCTCCTCTTTGTGCTGGTAGAAATCGATCAACTTTTCGAAACTCTCCTGCTCAAAAAATAAATTGCTATTAGAACTAAGCATCTCTTCATATTGCTCTACCAAATGCTCAATGCCATTTCTGTCAAATTCTCTCTTCAGCATAGAAAGGGTTAATTGTTTTTCGGCCTGTTAGCAAAGGTACAAAATTATTGTAAAGATTTAGTTTTATGATCCCCTTTCTAAATTTGAATATACTATCCAAATTAAGGATTATATTTATAGCTTTATATCAAAATTGCACACTTGAAAGTGAAAACGAGGACATTGGATTTCTATAAATTGCTGTATCTAATTTTTGTCTTTTCCATAGTGAAAGCGGAGACATTATATGCATCAGACAATGAGTATTGGCAACAAGAAGTGAACTATCAGATCGATGTGACTCTAAATGACACTTTGCATGAGCTCAATGGATTCATTAATATAGAGTATGTCAACAATTCTCCAGACGATATCACCTTCATCTATATGCACTTATGGCCTAATGCTTATAAAGACCATACCACAGAATTTGCAAAGCAGAAATTGGAAAGTGGAGAAACGGATTTCTACTTTGCTCGAAAAGGGGATAGGGGATATATCGACAACCTGGACTTCATGGTCGATGACCAACCGGCGAAGATTGAACCTCATCCTGACCATATTGATATTTGTAAAGTAATATTGAATGAACCCCTTCACCCAGGTGAGAGGATAAATATTACCACTCCCTTTCATGTAAAGATCCCTAAGAACTTTTCAAGATTGGGGCATGTAGGACAGTCTTATCAGATCTCACAGTGGTATCCTAAACCGGCAGTGTATGATAGGGATGGGTGGCATCCAATGCCCTACCTTGATATGGGAGAATTTTATTCAGAATATGGTGCCTTTGATGTCAAGATCACCCTGCCTGCTGATTATGTTGTGGGAGCTACAGGTCTATTGCAAAATGAAGAGGAAATGGAGTGGTTGGATGAAAAGGTCAGGAGAACTGAGCTGTTTTTTGGTAAAAGCACCGACAATGGTAGCGGGATCATTTCAGATTCGGGAGGTACTGAAAATGATGCGTTTGAGTACAAGACAACAACAAAGACACTCCATTATATTCAGGATAAGATACATGATTTTGCCTGGTTTGCTGATAAGTATTATTATGTGATGAAAGGAGAAATTGAATTGCCACATTCTAAAAGAATGGTGACCTCATTTATAATGTTCAGGGGGTATAGGAGAGTGAATGAAAAATGGGTGAACAATGGCTTGCAAGATATCCATGATGCCATTTATCATTATTCTAAAATGCTGGGTGATTACCCATATGATCAGGTAACAGCCGTTACCGGTGCGTTAGGAGCTGGGGACGGAATGGAGTACCCAATGATCACCATTACTGAGCGGGAAGCTATTATTCATGAGGTGGGCCATAATTGGTTTTATGGCATATTAGGTTCCAATGAAAGGAGAGACCCCTGGATAGATGAAGGCATGAATACTTTTTATGAAAATAGGGTAAGAGATGCCTCTGGTGCCGAGGATGATTTTTTTAGTTATATAGCTGGAGAAGGATTGAAGAATTTTTTAGGTTTACAGGATCATTCTGACAGGGATATATTTGAGTTGGTTTATCTGATCAATGCGCGGAGAAGATTGGATCAACCGATCAACTTGCATGCTACTGAGTTTGATGACTTCAATTATGGAGCAATAGTGTATATGAAAGCGGCTCTGGCCTTCGATTATTTGATGGCATTTCTGGGGGAAGAGGAGTTTGACCGCATCATGCAAATTGTCTATGAAACCTGGAAGTTTAAACACCCCAAGCCATCGGATATAAGAGCCATCTTTGATCAGGAATCAACCAAGGATATCGATTGGTTCTTTGAAGATGTGCTGCAAACTACACTAACCTCCGATTATAAGATCAGAAAGGTGAGCAGAGATACGCTCCACATTGGGAGATCTGCATTCAGAGAAATTACCATAGTACACGGTGGCAGGAGAGCAAAGAACCATGGAGGTTTGCTAAAGGGGCCTTTCCCCATCACAGCTTTTAAAGATGGGAAGCCCGTTCATACGATTTGGTATGGGCCATTTTGGGGAGTGATGGATGTGTTATTTCCATATGGCGACTACGACTCCTATAAACTGGATCATGAGCACCATTTATTGGAGATGAGCAGGAAGAACAATACGATCAGAAGTAAAGGGCTTTTTAAGAAGATGGAGCCCCTGAAATTTAATTTTCTGGCTGGTGTTGAGGACCCAACCAAGACACAAATATTTTACACGCCTGTTGTTGGGGCTAATTATTACGATAAAACGATGCTCGGAATAGCCTTCTATAATAACATGTTGCCATCTAAGCGCTTTGAGTATGTGGCCATGCCTATGTATGCTTTTGGTTCTGAAGATTTTGTGGGCATGGGAAGGGTGAGTAGATATTGGTATCCCAAAAGAACATTTAGGTCTATCGATCTCTCTTTTTCCGTCAAATCTTTTTTTTACTCCAATATGGTTTTTTTGAGAAGATATCAGAAATACAGCCCCCAAATGAACTTTAAGTTCAAGAAGAAACAAGTTAGAAGCCATATAACTTTTGATCTTAGTTTGAGGAATGTATATGTGATCAAGGATATTGCTATTTGGCCTGGGAATACAGAACTGCCGGTGAAGGGATTGCAGGAATATTGGGTTAATGTGCTCTCCTTTGATATGAACAATTCAAGAATAATAGACCCATATTCCCTTAATTTAACAGTACACCAGGGGGAAAGTTTTATCAAGTCCTCAATTGAAGCCAATTATAAGATCACATTACAACCAAAAAAGAAGAGCATTGACTTAAGAATCTTCGCCGGTAAGTTCTTATATAATGACTTTGGTATCGGATTGGGGGGCGACTTTACCTATACCACTACCGGCACCAATGGTAGTGCAGATTATACTTATGATGAATTGTATTTTGGGAGGAGTGAAGTTGAAGGTCTTTACGCACACCAATTGATCACCAGCGACGGAGGGTTTAAAGTTACTACCGATCTGGAGAAACCTGCTGTTGGCAATACTGATAACTGGATAGTTGCCTTTAATTTTAAGAGTTCTCTTCCTGCCAGGATTCCTTTTAAGGTCTTTGGAGACGTAGGGCTTTT
>CAZNGA010000005.1:0-76444 GCA_964572485.1 uncultured Chitinophagales bacterium | reverse complement strand
GCCAGCCGTTTTTTCAAGCCGGCGCTTTTTATATTGTAATAGGATTTCTTTTATCCTGTTACATAAAATATGAATACTAAAGAAAAAGGAAGAGGAAAAGAAGGAAAAGAAAAAATATAGAACAACTCTTGAATAAAAGGTTAAAAATTGATAGGTCTTGATGGTTTTTAAGAATACGGGGTGGTGCATTGACGAAAACAGGAAAAAGACCATTGATGATAAAACAGTTACCACAGTGATGGTATTGGCAGAGAGCGAAAGAATATTAGAAATAGCTAAAATGCTTAGTGGTGAGAATCCAACACATTTGGCTGTTGAAAATGCCCGAGAATTATTAACCGGCGAGTAGAACAGGGATATGTTACTTGGAACCTATTGTTTGAACAATCCCAGGGTTTTAAGGTCAGAGTTTTTAATATAATGGGCTCTTTCAGTATTTTCAGATAGTGCTTTCCTGATAAAAATTTCAGCACTTTTCTTATGATCATCATCTCTTTGGGCATTAATAATGAGCAGATAACCCATAATAATATTCCCGATCATTTCAATAAGTCGTCTTGCGTGAAAATCCCAATATTCGTTGTCGTTGACTTCCTGCACTATGGCTACACTTTTTTCAAATTGTGCGGTCATTGACCTAAGATTCTTTTTCAGATATTCTAATTCTGGTCCGATCTTGAAACTATCAAAATCACTGATCTGATCATGGTACAATCCGGTACTGACCCCTCTAATAGCTGCAACAACCTGAAGTTGGGAAGTTCCCTCATAAATTGATGTGATGCGTGCATCCCTTGACAGCCGCTCAATGGGAAAATCCTTCATATAACCGGTACCCCCATGGATCTGTAATGAGTCATAAGTGATCTGATTACTATATTCGCTGGCAACGAATTTTAACAATGGAGTAAAGAGATCCCCCAATTTTTGATATTTCTTCATATCCTCTTTCTCATCAGCTTCCAATTTTCTCTTTTTCTCAAGTTTCAGGTAGGCTTTGTAAACATCAACATAAATTGCGGTTTCATATAGTAAAGATCGAACCGCTTTCAATTTTGCCTTCATCATGGAGAGCATCTCATAAACAGCAGGGAATTGATCAATGGTCTTGCCAAACTGAGTTCTTTCATTGGCATATTTCAAAGCTTCCCGATATGCGGCCTCTGAGATACCCACGGACTGGGCTCCTATACCAAGCCGGGCAGCATTCATCAGAGACATCACATACTTGATCAATCCAAACCGTCTAATGCCAACAAGTTTAGCAGGTGCATTTTTAAAAACTAATTCACAAGTTGGGGACCCCTTTATCCCCAATTTATTTTCGATCCTTCTTACAGAAACTGCCTTGGCTTTTCTGTCATAAATGAACATTGACAATCCTCTGCCATCCATTGTATCTTCCTCTGACCGTGCTAACACGAGTGATATATCCGCATCCCCGTTGGTGATAAATCTTTTCACCCCATTTAAATACCAGGTATTCTCTTTTTCGTCAAAAGTAGCCTTTAGCTGAACTACTTGCAGATCAGAACCGGCATCAGGTTCAGTAAGGGACATTGCTCCTGTAGCTCCATTGCAAAAGCGTGGTAAGTATTCTTTTTTGATGTCATCATCACCAAATTCCTCTATGGTCACTGCACAATCTTGTAAGCCAAAGATGTTTGCAAACCCGGCATCAGCTCTGGAGATCACTTCTGCCATCATAACATACGGAACGATAGGGAAATTCAAGCCTCCATATTCTCTCGATATTGACACCCCAAGTAATCCACCATTTACAACAGCATCATAATTCTCTTGAGTGCCCTTTGCGTATATAACGCTGTTATCTTCCAAGGTAGGACCTTCCAGATCAACAGCTTTGGCATTTGGCTCTATAATATTTCCACTGACCTCTCCACAGATCTCTAGTATCCTGTTATAGTTGTCAAGGGCATCTTCGTGATCGATCGGAGCATAATCGTATTGCTTGCTTTCTGAAAACTCACCTTCCAGAAGCATTACGATCTTTTTCATCATCGGGTGGTTCAGATGAAATATGAGATCATTGTTATCGGTAAAATAATTGGCCATTCTTTAATTTTCTACTTTGCGTTTTTCTTATAATATTTGATCATTTTGGGGATCACCTTATTGACATCACCAATTATTGTGTAATCCGCAATTTGATTGATTGGGGCATTTTTGTCAGTATTTATGGATACGATCATTGACGATTCCATCATGCCTGCAGTATGTTGTATTGCCCCTGAAATACCGCATGCTATAAATAATTTTGGTCTTACAGTTACCCCGGTCTGTCCGATCTGCCTTTCATGTTCTGTAAAACCCGCATCCACAGCTGCTCTTGATGCACCGACTTCTCCACCGAGAAGATCTGCTAGATCAAATAATTGTTTAAAATTCTCTTTTGATCCAACTCCAAATCCTCCTGCCACTACGATCGGTGCATTATTGATGTTTATCTTTTGAGGGGTAATATTCCTTTTAAGGATCTTAACAATGAAATCATCTTTCTTGAGATATTTAGAGACTTCAAGTTTTTTAAGCTTTCCTTTATAGGTAGGGGATACAATTTCTTTTTTCATTACCCCTTCCCTGACGGTAGCCATTTGCGGCAGTGTCTCAGGATTAATGATAGTAGCAATGATATTGCCACCAAATGCGGGCCGGATCTGAAAAAGAAGATCCTTATATACCTTCTTCAATTTCTTGTCTTCATGCTCTCCAATTTCAAGACTGGTGCAGTCCGCTGTCAAACCACATTTAAGGGATGATGCGATCCTGGGGGTAATATCTCTTCCAATGGATGTAGCTCCAAATAAGGCGATCCTCGGGGATTCTTCTTTCAATAATTTTTCCACAATGGAAGAATGGGGTAAGCACAAATATGGGAACAATTTCTTGTCATCTGCTACATGAACCGTATCTACGCCATATGGAAAAATATCCTTTTCGATGCCTGATAGATCATTCCCGATCACTACTGCTTCTAGATCACACTTATATGCATCAGCCAACTTCCTCCCTTTTGTCAAGATCTCCAGGCTCACATCGGCAATGCCGTTGTCTTCCATTTCACAATATGTAAATACGTTATTCATAATATCTTATTCCACCAACTTGATGGACCGTGTTCAACCAATTGTATGATTTTCTAAAAGTTCCTTTATCAAGTTTTCAATATCCTGATCCTCGTCATTCATTACTTTAGATTCCTTAGCTTTAAAAATGACTTTATCTACCTTTTTTACTTTTGTTGGGGATCCGGGAAGTCCTAATTTAGATTGATCAGCTTCCAGGTCAGCAGCGCTCCATTCGTTAATATTTAAATAAGGTCTGCTTTTCTGCATTTTAATATAATCTTCAGAAACATTCTGAATTTCAGTAATGGTTCTTGCATGCTTATATTTCATGACCAATTTAGCATTCATTGACCTGCAAGCTTTTGCTGAACCATGCACTGTGACCAAAGCGGGCAAAGGTGATGAAACAACTTCAATCCCTCTTTCCAGTCTTCTTCTTACAGTGATCTCTTTTTTCGAAATGGAAAGGATCTCTTCTGCGTAGGTAACTTGTGGAACACCTATCTTTTGAGCCACCTGAGGGCCTACCTGTGCTGTATCTCCATCAATTGCTTGTCTACCACATAAGATAAGGTCAAAAGGGGCTATTTTTTTCAGGGCAAGTGAAAGTGTATAAGAAGTAGCTAAAGTATCTGCTCCTGCAAAGAGTCTGTCGGTAATGAGATATCCACCATCTGCTCCTCTATACATCGCCTCTCTGATCAGTTCAGCTGCTCTGCCTGGCCCCATGGTCACGATCGTAACGGTACTCCCTTTGTTATCATCTTTTATGGTTAAGGCCTGCTCAAGAGCATTAAGGTCATCAGGATTAAATATAGCTGGAAGTGCCCCACGGTTAACAGTTCCATCAGCTTTCATAGCTTCTTTGCTGATGTTCCTCGTATCCGGAACTTGCTTTGCCAATACAATTATCTTAAGTGCGCCCATTGATCAAAAAATCAGGATTTGTTAAATTGACAAGCAAATATATGAAATCACCAAAGGAATTTGTTATAATGAGCACCTTTTATCTTTTGTTGTCTGTCAATGCGCATCTATTTCTCAAGCATTTGCAGCATTTATGATGATAAATGGGTGTTATTTAACTATGATTTTCAATATTCCTCCTCTCAGATGAAATCTTTTGCCTATTTTTGGTGTTTTTTTGAAATTAGAGGGGAGTCTGAATTATACATTAATAAATTGATTCTATGAAAAACAATTTACTTGCCGGAAAAAGAGGCATCATCTTCGGGGCGCTGGATGAAAAATCTATTGCCTGGAAAGTAGCTGAACGAGCTATTGAAGAGGGAGCAAAAATTACATTGACCAATACTCCTGTAGGGATAAGGATGGGTAACATTAAGGATCTTGCTGAAAAGCTTGGGGTTGAGTTGATCCCGGCCGACGCTACTAAAGTTGAGGAGTTAAAAACACTTGTTACTCAATCAATGGATACTCTTGGAGGGAACCTTGATTTTGTGCTTCACTCCATTGCCATGTCTCCAAACGTTAGGCATAAGAATAAGTATACTGACCTGAATTATGACCTGATGGTTAAGACCTTTGATATTTCTGCATTCTCACTACATAAATTACTTCAAGTAGCTATAGATGTAGATGCTTTTAACGAGTGGGGGTCGGTAGTTGGGCTTTCATACATTGCAGCGCAAAGAACATTCCCTGGATATAGTGATATGGCAGAAGCAAAAGCTGCATTGGAATCGATTGCCAGATCTTTCGGTTACCATTATGGATTAAAGAAAAAGGTACGTGTGAATACCATTTCGCAATCTCCAACATACACCATTGCCGGATCGAATGTACCAGGATTTGAAAAATTCCTCTCTTATTCAGATAAAATGTCTCCTTTAGGAAATGCTTCAGCGGATGATTGTGCAAATTTCTGCATTGCGATGTTTTCGGATCTAACAAGAATGGTTACCATGCAGAATCTGTTTCATGATGGTGGCCTTAGCTCCGTGGGTGTAAGTGATGCGGTTATGAATTTATTTGACCCTGAAAATGATTAAAAAATGAAAGCACTAGTAACGATTTTAACCATTCTTTTTATTGGGCAACTCTATGCTCAAGATGATATTACCGGCTTTAGGGGAGTTCTTTGGGGAACACCTATGACAGAAATGGATGGCGAATTTATAAGATCAACTAATAAAGTGCCACCTTATAAGGGATATGACAAAAAGGATGAGAACTTTAGTTATGAGGGTGTAACTCCTCATTCGATAACCTACGGTTTTAAGAAGGATATTTTCAAGGGTGTAAATTTGGGCTTCTATGATAAAGACCTGGAGAAGCTCCTCGGAATTTTGACAAAGAAGTATGGAGAGCCCCAAGAAGACTGATCTAGGATTTATGATCAATTACGAGTGGCACTTAAAATCGTCAAGCATCACCCTGATCTATATGCCTAATAAAGCTGAAGGAAAAGGAGTCGCTGTTGGCATCTCAGAGAAAAGATAGCTTGATGAATAAAGAAAAATTCAATATTCCTATTTGCTTTTCTTATCTGTTGATGTAGTAGGCTTTGTTGACTCGGAAGATTTTTCAGAACTCTTTTTTGGCACCTTGATAGTGATCTTGAGAGCATCTGCTTTTTTATCAAGGTCAATATGTAGCAATTGACCCTTCTTTATATTTGTCTTTAGCATTTCTTCTGCTAATGGATCTTCAAGGTATTTTTGAATAGCCCGATGCAATGGCCGCGCACCAAATTGCGGATCATATCCTTTCTCTGCAAGGAAATCTTTAGCACTATTTGTTAGATCTAATTTAAAGCCAAGTGCATCGATTCTCTTAAGCACATCTCTCAATGCGATATCAATGATCATGAAAATATGTTCTTTTTTCAGAGAATTAAAGATCATAACATCATCGATCCTATTGAGGAATTCAGGGGAGAATGTTCTTTTCAATGCTTTAGCAATTACGCTTTTTGAGTGAGAATCAGGATCTTCTTTTTGAGCAGTAGTTGAGAAACCAATTCCCTCACCAAAATCTTTAAGTTGGCGAGCTCCAATATTTGATGTCATGATGATCATCGTATTCTTAAAATCTACTCTTCTACCTAAACCATCTGTCAGTAGACCATCATCAAGGACCTGCAAAAGAATATTATATACATCTGGGTGTGCCTTTTCTATCTCGTCAAACAATATAACTGAATAGGGTTTACGTCTCACTTTTTCTGTAAGCTGGCCACCTTCTTCATATCCCACATACCCTGGAGGGGCGCCGATCAATCTAGTCACTGAGAATTTTTCCATGTATTCACTCATGTCCATTCTGATAAGTGCATCATCACTATCAAATAAATATTTGGCTAGAGCTCTGGCTAATTCAGTTTTTCCTACACCTGTGGGTCCCAGGAAAATAAATGAACCAATTGGTTTCTTTGGATCTTTAAGGCCAACTCTATTTCGTTGTATCGCTTTGGTTATTTTTACAATTGCTTCATTTTGCCCGACCACTTCTTTCATCAGATCCTCATTCATATGCAGCAACCGTGTGCTTTCACTTTGGGCTATTCTCTTCACCGGAACTCCTGTCATCATTGCCACAACTTCAGCTACAGTGTCTTCGCTTACAGGATATCTTTTGACCTTCACCTCTTCTTCCCATTGTTGTTTTGCAGTTTCGAGGTCCTCCAATAGCTTTTTCTCGCTATCTCTTAACCTTGCGGCCTCTTCATACCTTTGACTTTTAACCACCTGATTTTTCTGCAACTTTATATCTTCTATCTTATTTTCTAGATCAAGGATGTTTTGAGGAACGTGAATATTCTTCAAATGGATCCTTGCACCCACCTCATCCATTACATCAATGGCCTTATCAGGAAGTAGCCGATCAGTGATATAGCGATTGCTTAATTTAACGCATGATTCAATGGCTCCTTTTTTATAGATCACGTTATGATATTCCTCATATCGTCCTTTGATATTTTCCAGTATAGTGATCGTTTCTTCAGGAGAAGGTGGTTCAATAAGTACCTTTTGAAACCTTCTATCCAGTGCCCCATCTTTCTCGATATATTGGCGATACTCATCCAGTGTTGAAGCTCCAATACATTGTAATTCTCCTCTTGCGAGTGCAGGTTTAAAGATATTAGATGCATCAAGCGAGCCAGTAGCTCCACCTGCTCCTACGATAGTATGTATCTCATCAATAAATAAAATTACATCCCTATTTTTTTCAAGCTCATTCATAATGGCTTTCATCCTTTCTTCAAATTGCCCTCTGTATTTTGTCCCGGCAACTAAGGCTGCCAGATCGAGCATCACAATTCTTTTGTCGAATAGCACTCTGGATACCTTTCTGCTCACAATTCTTAAAGCAAGACCTTCAACAATTGCAGTTTTCCCAACACCGGGTTCCCCGATGAGAATAGGGTTGTTTTTCTTTCTTCTGCTCAGGATCTGGGAAACTCTTTCAATTTCGATATCCCTGCCTACAATAGGGTCCAATTCATCATCAACCGCGAGTTTTGTGACATCTCTGCCAAAATTATCCAGTACAGGTGTCTTTGATTTTGAAGCACCACCACGCCTTCCGCTTCCGGGGATTTTTTCCCTGCCTTCATCTGGGAATGGTTCGTCCTCATCAGGATCGTTGGTCAATTCATCAGTGATCTCTTGTTGGTACATATCTATTTCACCTTTAAAGATATCATAATCGACCTCGTACTGATTGCCCATCATTATAGTAACAAAACTGTCCTTATTCTTAAGGATGGAAAGCATCAAGTGCTCAGTACCTATGATATTACTTTTCGCAAGTTTCGCTTCAAGGTAAGTGATCCTTAATATTTTTTCAGCTTGCTTGGTCAAAGGCAGGCTGTTAGCGCTATAATTATGAGGGGTAGCCTTATCTTTAATAGTATCTTCTATATTCTTACGTAAAAGAACAATATCTACATTGAGTGACTCCAATAACTGGATCACCAAATTCTCTTTACCTCTCAGCAAACCAAGTAATAAGTGCTCTATCCCTAAATAATCATGCCCCAACCTTAAAGCCTCTTCACGACTGAAGGTGATCACTTCTTTTACCTTTTTTGAAAATTTTGCATCTTCCATTTTACGATATTGTTTATCCGTTAATATACCTTTGTACGAGGATTATTGACTTTTGGCCGTAATTTATAAAGTATTCCACAAAAAAAAAAGTTTTTTGAGAATTGGCCTGTAATACATATCAACACTCCAATTGTTAAATAAATTCCAATAAATGCCTAATGATATCTCTTCTTTTGTTAAATTTGTATATATTGATCAAATAATTCGCGAAATCATTAATAAAATTACGAAGAATGACATTGAAATTTTCAGTTGATAAGAAGGAACGTTTTCACATTGTTAAATTGAATGAAGAAAAGCTGAATTCAATATGTGCACCGGAACTCAAGACTGAACTAGTGGTATTGAATTCTGATGGTGTTAGCAATATTATCTTGGATATGGAGAGTGTTAAATTCGTAGATTCATCAGGATTAAGTGCAATATTAATTGGAAATAGACTTTGTGCTTCCAGTGATGGGAGTTTTGTTATTTCTAATGTTCAGGATAATGTACTAAAGCTCATTAAGATCTCACAATTAGATAGTATTTTAAATGTAACTGCAACCGTTTCTGAAGCTTCTGACCTCATAATTATGGAGGAAATGGAAAGAGAAGTGAAAGAAGGTGAAAAAAAGTAAGCCCAACACTTTGGGTGGATAATACCTCATGACCTTTGAGATCACTATTCTTGGCAGCAATTCTGCCATTCCTGCTCATAAAAGACACCCCACTTCCCAAATTATCAATATAAGAGATCAACTGTATATGGTTGACTGCGGAGAAGGCACGCAGATGCAACTATCAAAATACAAGATCAGGAGAAGCAAGATCGATCATATTTTTATCACTCATCTGCATGGTGACCATTATTATGGTCTAATTGGTTTGATAACATCATACCATCTTGTTAGACGATCTGCTCCTTTGCACATTTATGGGTTGAAGGGAGTAAAGGAGATCATCGATCTTCAATTAAAACACTCTAAGACCCGGTTGTTGTATGAGTTAATATTTCACCCTATTGATGGAAGGAAGCATAAGCAGATATTTGAAAATGATGACATCGCTGTAACTACTATTCCTATGAATCATAGGATATCTTGCTGTGGATTTTTGTTTCGGGAAAAGCGGCAGGGAAGAAAAATAATTGGTGAAAAGCTCAAAGAACATAAAGTCCCTCATTCTTTTATTCCTTCATTGAGGTTAGGAGAAGATTTTGTGGATAGTAACGGAACAGTAATAAGCAATGACCAACTTACAACACATCCCCCGTTAACCAGAAGTTATGCGTGCTGCTCTGATACAGCTTATGATGAAAACATTATCCCAATGATCTCGAAAGTAAATTTATTGTATCACGAAGCTACATTTGGCGAGGATTCAAAACAAAGGGCAAAAGAGACCTACCATTCTACTGCCATGCAAGCAGGGATGCTAGCCAAGAAAGCGGAGGTTGACCACCTGCTTATCGGACACTTTTCAGCTAAATATAAAGATCACGAACATTTATTAAAGGAGGCTCAATCCGTTTTTGACAATACTTCACTTGCTACAGAAGGTGAGCGGTTTCATATTCCTTTGTTTAATGAGTAGAGTACAATTGAATGTAGAATTGAAAGATCTTTTTGGCTAGGGTTTCTTATGACCAGGAGTTCATCATTTGGTACGTGCTAAACCATATTTTTCGATCTTATTATATAAGTGGCTTCTTTGAATAGAGATCATATCAGCAGTTTTTGATACGTTCCAATTATTCATCTTCAATTTATTTTCAATAAACCGCTTCTCCATATGGTCTTTATAATCTTGAAACTTGTCGAATTTATCAATAGAGCCATACATCATTTCTGACTGCTGATCATTGGTAGCAAAATTGTTCACGTCAGTTTCGGTGATATTTTCTTCACTCAGAATGATCAATCGTTCAATGACATTTTTCAATTCACGAATATTCCCGGTCCAGTTATAATTTTGCAGCTCTTGGAGCGCTTTAGGCGAAATGGATTTCTTTGGAATGCCATAATCTTCACAGATCTCCTTGACAAACCGTTCTGCTAGGAGAGCAATATCTGCTTTCCGCTCATTCAATGAAGGTACATGGATCAAAATAACACTTAACCGATGGTAAAGATCCATTCTGAAATTACCATTATCGATCTCTTGTGACAGGTTTTTGTTACTAGCAGCGATCACCCGAACATCAACAGGTATCTCTTTGTCCCCACCCACTCTTGAGATCTTATTTTCCTGAAGTACCCTGAGTACTTTTGCTTGTGCGGAAAGACTCATGTCTCCGATCTCGTCCAGAAATAATGTGCCGGTATTGGCGTGTTCGAATTTCCCAATCCTTTGTTGCATTGCAGAAGTAAAGGCACCTTTCTCATGCCCAAAAAGTTCACTTTCTATCAATTCTGTAGGTATAGCAGCACAGTTCACTTCAACAATGGGCCCTGTTGCCCTATTACTTTTTTCATGTATCCAACGAGCTACCAGTTCTTTCCCTGTTCCGTTCTCACCAGTAATAAGTACTCGTGCATCTGTAGGAGCTACCCGGTCAATGGTTTCTTTGATCTTGGAGATGCCAGGTGACTCACCAATGATCTCTCTGGTCTTTCCAATTTTCCTTTTCAGTACTTTGGTTTCAGTGATCAAGTCTGATTTATCAAGTGCATTTCTGATAGAGATCAATAAACGGTTAAGGTCAGGAGGTTTTGAGATAAAATCGTAGGCACCATTTCGTACTGCTTCTACAGCTGTTTCAATGGTTCCGTGGCCGGAGATCATAATGATGGGTATATCGGGCATTTCCTGTAATGCCTTCTCGAGCACTTCCATGCCATCCATTTTCGGCATCTTAATATCCAGCAGGATCACGTCATAAGGATTCGCTCTCATCTTCTTTAACCCATCCAGCCCATCAGCGGCATCCGTCACACTATATTTTTCATATTCGAGAATTTCCCTAAGGGTTTTCCGAATACTCTTTTCATCATCAATGATCAGAATTTCTGCCATTATCTCAATTATTTGCGTTTAAATATATGGTTATTAGAGAAGTTATTTTAGGGATTCCTAAATATTATTTTTCAATGCCTTTTTTAAATTTCTTGGTACTCAGCAGTTTGCCATTTTCATCGTATTCCTTCCATACCCCTTCTTTATAGCCATTCACATATTCGCCCTCCATGCTTACTTGCCCATTCTCAAAAAACTCTTTCCATGAGCCATGAAGCAATTTTTTTGAATACCAGAGTTCACTTCTGATTGCCCCACTCTCGTAAAAAGTTTTCTGCAATCCCTCCATTTCACCATCTTTATAATAGAACTCTGCTGCAAGTTTGCCATTCAGGTAGTACCATTTTGTCAATCCGCTTCTTATACCACTTTTCCAAATGCTCTCTTCCTGCAAACTAAAGTTATCATAATACAACTTTCGCACGCCATCTAAGTTTCCATCAACATAATTACCTTCAAATATTAAGTTTCCACCACTTATATATGTCTTGGTCGCTCCATGCTTTTCCCCTGATTTGTAATTCTCTTCTTTGATTAGGCACCCACTAGGACTAAACAACAGAAACAATCCACTCAATACATCATTAGCATATTCTTCAATCTTTGTCAATTTACCAGTGAGGCTATAGGTTCTCCATATACCCACCTTTAGATGCATATCCTGAGTCACGTTACCTGATGCATATAAGATCCCTTTGGCGTAATAGATCTCCATTCTTTGTAGCCCCGGATCATCCAAAACGGCAAAGAATAAAGTGTCGTTCTTCGTTTGTTTAACGAGGGGTTGTTGTGCAATAATATAGGTTGGGAATGCCAATAACAGAAGAAGCACCATCTTTTTCATGTGATCGTCTCTTTAGTGTTAGTAAATTGCAAAAATAAAAGCCACAGGCCTGTAAGCCGGATTCTGTTACCCCGAAGGGCTTCTATCATTTCTCTAGCCCTGTTGTCACCAACAGGGTCAAACAGCTTACCCTTCCCGACATTTCCAAATATTGGAAAATTTGAACGAGCGATTCTATTCTACGCAAGAACAAAGTTCTTACTTAACGAATCGGGATCTATTTAGCTTTTCAACCCGCAAGGTTTGCCCCATGAAACGGTTACCCGAAACAAGGGTGGGCTCTTACCCCACCTTTTCACCCTTCCCGTCCGCCATTCGGCGGATTTGGAGGTTATTTTCTGTGGCACTTGCTGTCCTTGAAATCATTAAGGTATGTAAACACACCTCTTTGATCTTTAATATTCAAGGCCCTCCTGTTAGGAGGTGCGGCGCTCTGTGTTGTCCGGACTTTCCTCCCTGATCAATGGCATGCATTGTTCAGAGCGATAGAACAGCCTGCAACTCTATTTTATGTAAAATTACTTAAAAATTATTTCAGTTGCACCGAAACCAAAGCGTTTATCATAACTGTTATCATAGGATTGTACTCCAGGGTAAGTTGATAAGATATCAAAGATCTCGTTTTTCAATTTCCCTTTCCCAAGACCATGCACAACATACATTTTTGAAAGGCCTTCTTCCAGTGCTTTGTCAAGCTGTTTTTGCAAATAGGTTAACTGGTGGTGAATGATCTCATCATTGCTCATCCTTTTGTGACCAGGATGGAGTTGCTCAATGTGCAGGTCGATGATCTTATAACTAGGGCCAGCCATCTGTTGTAAGGATGTGTGTTTAATGAATTTGGATTCCAGCATCATTTCTTTGAGGTGATCAATATCCATTTCCTTCACATTTACAATTTCCTCTCCTTTTCTCTCTGTTGTTTTTTGATGGATGATCAGAAGATATCCTTCATGATCTATTTCAGGGATATATCGTAATTTCCTTGATAGGTCCTTTGGTTTTATTTTGATCGTTTTTTTTATCTTCAGCCCTATTTCCTTACTTGTGATAGAGAGATCCAGCACCGGATTGTCATTTAGATCTATAAATTGTATGGTATTTAGAAAAAAGGCAGAGGATTTTGGCACTATGTTCTTATAGATGAAATCCAACCGGTCTTTTAAATGGAATACATATTCAAAGGAGATGTCGGACAAAGCAGTGTTGACGAGGTGTATCTTATAATACGTTATCTCCTCTTTTTCATGTACCGGCTCCATGGCTAGATAGATCCGGTTTTGGTTATTCTTGTTTTGTTGTTTATTTTTCACCTGAATTGTAGAGATGATGAATTTATTAACCCAGCTTTGGGCAATTATTAATTTACGAAGTTAAGGTTACTTTATGAGAAAAACCCTGAAATGGAAAGTTGCGCAGCAAGCTGAGATCAGGTGGTGGAAGAAATATTTGAGGGCGCAGGATGCGCAAACTTATTTAAAGTGGAAAAAGGAATACTGGAAGGAATTTTTTGCCAGGGTAAGTGATGACCTTTCCTTAAATAGCGGTCATGTGATCTTAGATGCAGGATGCGGGCCTGCAGGGATCTTTATGATCCTAAATGAAAATTCTGTTGATGCAATTGACCCCCTGTTGGATTCGTATGAAGATGAACTAACCATTTTTTCAAAAAGGGAATATCCCGGAGTGACGTTTGTCACCGGATCGATCGAAGGAATGGAAAAAAGCAGGAAATATGATATCATTTTTTGTATCAATGCACTGAATCATGTTGATGATATCAGGTTGTCTATTTCAAATATCGTTGGTGCAGCCAAAACCGGAAGCAAGATATTGATCTCAATTGATGCACACAATTATAAGATGATGAAGCTCTTGTTTCGAGGGGTCCCCTTTGACATCCTCCATCCTCACCAATATTCGATAGAAGATTATGAGAAAATGTGGATTGAAAAGAATTGCTCGATAAGGAAAAGGATCACATTGAAAAGGGACTTTCTATTTAGTTATTACCTCTTGTTGGTTGAAAAGACCGGTCAATAATAAATGGGATGGAACTGTAATTTCCCTTGGCTATTAATTTCCAAAGCCGGGGCAGGGATCTTTAGAATAGTAATGAATCCAAATAGGGTTCTAAGTATTTGAGATTTTGTTCTTATCCTGGTAAGATCTATGTCAAGTGACAAATAGTATTGCCTCTCTCTATGGAATTGTGAATAATTTTCTACAACAATAGATTTTTCAGCAACCAAGTTACTTTCCGCACCCAACATATTTTCTGCTCCATAACCCAAAGAAATATTCAGCCATTTAGGGAATTTTGAAGTTGATCTGATAAATGAATACACATTCCATGATAACCAAAAAGTTTGACCATTATAATCTTTAATGAGTTGTTCCCGGAAAGTGCTGCCATATAAATTCTCAGCTCTTTTTTCCGCGATAGCTTCATAATTCGGGGGGTGAAAAGAAAATTTTACAAGGATCCTTTGCTCTTCCCAAATCAGTTCCTGGCCGATCATTAACAAAGAGCCGGAGGTATTTGCTATCAAATCGCCAGGCGATGCACCCCATTCGGCTGAGAAGCCGTCTAATATTTCAATGGAGGTTAAGAAGACGGATCCTAAAGAGCCCCCGATCCAAATCGCTTTTTTATTTTTTACGCCTGCCCATTTCAATACTTCTAGCCCCCATTTTCCGGTAAAATATGCGGTATAGAGGTGTCCTACTTTATCTTGTTGAAGCCACCCCTTATTATCATTAAAAAAGTGAAAATTTGAACGTGGATAGTCCTTATACCATAGGGAATTCAGCCCGACCATAACACCTGAATATATTGTAACCCCGGAAATGCCAATTAACCATGCTCTTTTAGCATTGTAGCTTTTTGCAGTCCTCAGGAAGTTGGAAGTATCTTGCTGACCATATGATCTTGGTTGGGAAAACAAGATCATCAACAAGACCATGAAAGACAATAAAAACCTCATTTTAGAAACAAAGTATTATAATGTAATTGTACGCGATGAAAATGAGCAAATATTATTTAATAATAAAGTTCAAGATTTTTCCAAAAGGGTTGAAGTTGTTGCTTCCAGAATTTCATTGACTGAAGCTTTATCAATTGCCTCAGCATAAATTCTCAGCACAGGCTCTGTTCCGGAAGGCCGGATCATCACAGAAGCATCATCTTCTAAAAAGTATTTATACCCATCAATCTTTTCCACACTTTTTACTTTGAATTGTCCGAAGTTATCAAATTTGTCATTTTTACAATCAGCAATAATGGATAGCTTTAGATCATTATCGATATGCAGATCATTTCGGTCATATGCAAATGGGCTGACAATATCATAGATCTCATGGATCAGCTCAGGGATAGTTTTGCCTGTTTTTGCCATGAACTCAAGTAACACGATCCCACTCCATATCCCATCACGTTCGGGTAGGTGACCCTTAATTGCAATTCCGCCAGATTCTTCTCCGCCGAGCAATACATCTTCATCCACCATTTTGCTGCCAATATATTTAAATCCGATCTTTGTTACCTCGTAAGGAATCCCATATGCTTCACATAACTTTTTGATCTTTACAGAAGTAGAAAATGCAACCACCACTTTCCCTTTTATCTGTTTGTATTTGTGTAGATAGTGGATCATCAATAGGATCGTGTGATGAGAATCAATAAAGTTGCCCTCATGGTCACAGATACCGATCCTGTCAGCATCTCCATCAGTAGCTAATCCAAAGCTAATATCTGAGTCCTTGATCAATGCTGAAAGAGCTGATAAATTCTTTGATATAGGTTCCGGGGCTTGCCCCTTAAAGGAGGGGTCATTTTCGCAATGAAGCAGTTTAGCATCAGGAAAGAGCTTTTTAATTACATTCTGCCCTGCACCATACATCGCATCATATCCCAACACGATTCCTGACTCATGAATTGCTTTTAGGTCAAACTCTTGTTGGATAGCTTGACAATATTCACCTTCGAGGTCAACATATTGGACCATGCCCATCTTTTCGTAGGCTTCGATGGTCTCATCAGGGACTTGCCCTGCATCAGGGATCAAACTTTCAACTTCACTAATATGTTCAGGATAGAGTGGGCCGCCAAAATCCCCTTTCAATTTAAATCCATTATATGTTGGAGGATTATGACTGGCTGTAATTACGATGCCAATATTTGTTTCGAACTTTAAGATACCTAGACATACCATTGGTGTAGAAACAAATTCTTTTGCAAGAAATACTTTTATTTTGTGAGCACATAATACTCTGGCAACTGCTTCAGCATACAATTCTCCTCCTGATCGTGTGTCATGACCCAATGTGACAGTTGGATGCTCATAATTTTTATTGAGCCAAATAGCTGTCCCCGTGGCAACCCTGGCAACATTATCAACTGTATAATCTTTGTCAATAATTGCACGCCAACCATCCGTTCCAAATGTTATTTCATCCATTTCTGCAAATTACAATATCGTATCAATTAATAAAAAAGGAAGCCAAAATGACTTCCTTGTAAAATATGTTTGTATCAAAGAAGAAGTAACCGTATTACAGTTTCAAGAATTTCTTGATCTGGTTAAAGTACTCATCTTTATTAGAGGAAAAATTCTGGTCGTTAACAACACCTTCCGCTATATAAACTGAAACTTTAGGTATAGATCCTTTTGCGAACATTTTATATTCAACAGGACCAATGACAGGGTCTGTTTCTCCAACAATGATCAATATACCATAAAGGTGTTTGCCATGCTCTGTAAGAGCATATTTAGGTTCCATAAAATACTTATTATATCCAAGGGGCATGATCACCGTTTCTCCTTGAATATCCTTGATCCTGTTCTTCATATGCTCCAATGAGTAATAAGGTGCATCTGCCAAAACTCTTTTGATATTTATATTATTACATCCAACAGCCATTGATAAGCCTGCTCCAATTCCAATTCCATAAAGGTCTACCACGGTTAGTTTCGCATGGTATTTTTTTACATAATTGATCACATGGGTCAGATCTTTCATGAACTCCGAATAAATGTAAAATTTAGGATTGATGTTGAAATCACTACTTTCGCCAAACCCTCTATAATCATAACATATCACGTGATACCCCAATGAAAGCCATTGGCTAACCAACTCAATGTTGTCAGCCATATTCCCGACTCCATCATCACTTATGATGACAATCCTTTTGGTTGCTTCACTAGGTGTAAAATACCAGGCATGAAGATTGACCAATTCATCTTCAGTAGGAATAGTTAACTTTTCATAAGCCATTCCATAATCTTCAGGTTTGATTTCATATTTCCTGGAAGGATTAAGAGAAAAAGCGGAATTTCCTATTAACAATAAAAGGAATAAAATACCAATAATTCTTTTCATGATGCAATTATTTAATTAAAAAACGATGAAATTTTTGTAGCAATCAAAGGTAGTAAATTTCCATTATTAAAATAGGATGTAGATAGTAATTTTTAGTGATTTTTATAATGATTGTAAAATCCACTATGTTTGTCACGGATTACAGTGTGTGGATGAGTTAATTTATTTAAATTGCCTTGAAAGATCGTTGTACCTAACAATGAGTTTTTGAAAAGGTGCTGCATTTTGAAATTGTTTTGAGCATAAAGAAGTACTATTTATTTATATTATCTCTAATAATCACTTTCAGTGTCATTGGACAGTCTGCTGGAGAAAAAGAGTATGGTATCCATATAAGAAAAGCAACAGGGGATATCGTTATTGATGGTGTACTGGAAGAGTTGGATTGGACCAAATCGGAGGTTGCCACCAATTTTTATCAGAAATATCCTTCTGACACCTCTTTTGCAAATACAAAAACAGAAGTAAGGCTGACCTATGATGATAAGTACCTTTATATAGGAGCTGTTTGTTATGATGAGCTCCCGGGGGATTATGTGATCACATCGTTAAAGCGGGATTATGACTATTCTTTAAATGATGTATTTGGAGTCGTGATCGATCCTTTTTATGATAAGACAAATGGGTATGGATTTGCAGTTAATCCTTTCGGTGTGCAAATGGAAGGATTGATCTCTGGAGGGGGTGGCCAATTTGGATTTCATTCGGATTGGGACGATAAGTGGTTTGCTGAGGTCACTAATTATGCTGATAGGTGGATCGTTGAGATTGCGATCCCCTTCAAGACCCTTCGATATAAAGAGGGGGTGCAAAAATGGAGGATCAACTTTTCGAGGAATGACCTGAAGAGGAATGAACATTCTACATGGGCCCCGATTCCCTATAACTTTATTGTTACCAGTTTAGCTTATACCGGAGAGTTGTTATGGGATGCTCCCCTGAAAAAAGCGGGCTCGAATATTTCCCTGATCCCATACACAATTGGCGGGTCGTATAATGATTACGATAGTAATACGGAGGATACTGATATTAGCGGCGGATTAGATGCAAAGGTTGCAGTCACTTCATCTTTAAATTTAGACCTTACTATCAATCCTGATTTTTCTCAGGTAGAGGTTGATGCCCAACAATCAAACTTAACACTATACGATCTTTTTTATCCTGAAAAGCGAACCTTCTTCCTTGAGAATAATGATCTATTCGGGGATTTTGGATTTAGGCAGATAAGACCTTTTTTTTCAAGGAGGATCGGATTGCATGATACCGAAAGAATACCCATCATTGGAGGTGCCAGGCTGACCGGTAAGCTCAATAAAGACTGGAGGATCGGCTTAATGAGCATTCAAACAGAAAGAGTAGGGGAGTTAGATGTAAATAGTCAGAATTATACGGTGGCAGCGATTCAAAGAAGAGTGTTTGACCGATCAAATATTGCAGCCATATTTGTCAATAAACAAGGCTTTAATGAGTATGATCTGATCCATAATGAGTATAGCCGGATCGCTGGGATGGATTTTAATTTTGCCTCAAAAAATGATAAATGGACAGGAAAAGTGTTTTATCATACTTCGATAACACCTGAGAACTTTGCGGCCAATTACGCTCATGCCAGCTGGTTACTATACAGTTCGAAGAATTTATTTGCCATGTGGAACCATGAATATGTAGGAAGAGATTATAGGGCAGGTGTAGGATTTGTTCCAAGAAATAAAATTTATGATGTTGTCAATGATAAGATAGTCCAGCAAACTTATTGGCGGCTGGAACCATTTATCAAATATATGTTCTATCCAAAGTCAAAGGTGATCAATAAGCATGGTCCTGCATTATATGTAGACAATTATATGAACAACGATTTTATTACCACAGAGGAATTGATCATGCCACATTACATCATCAATTTTCAGAATACAAGTTCTTTAGAGATTCATTATCATGAGATATACACAAAGCTGCCCTATGATACGGATGTTACCTTTACGGATGCTCCCAATATCCCTGCCGGAGGATATAGCTACCGAAATGGGATGATCAAATACGAATCAGATCTAAGAAAAAAACTCTATTATTCACTTTTAGCTGTGAATGGCAGCTATTATTTAGGTGCGAAATTTTCGTACAGGGGGGAACTATCATTGAAAATGCAACCCTGGGGTATATTTTCAGTGTCGCTAAATAGGGACGAAATCAACCTGCCTAAGGGTTATAGTGATGAAACATTGACGCTATTAGGCTCAAAACTGGAATTTTCCTTTACTAAAAGTGTATTTTTCACGACATTTATTCAATACAACACACAAACGAGCAAAATTAATGTGAACAGCAGATTCCAGTATCGCTTTAAACCTATGTCTGATATTTACATTGTATATACTGATAACTATCTTTTCCCAGACGAGGAGTTATCCTATTTGAGGATCAAGGATCGAGCTTTGGTCATTAAAGTTATTTATTGGTTCAATATTTAGCAGATAATAAAAAGGACAATGAAGGACACCTATCGCCATAAGGGATTACGCAAAAAATTGGTAAAGATAATCAGGGAGAAAGGAATAAAAGACGAAGCAGTTCTGAAAGCCATCGAGAAGATTCCCAGGCACTTTTTTCTTGACAATGCATTTGTAGAGTCTTCATATAAGGATAAAGCATTTCCGATAGGCGAAGGGCAAACTATTTCCCAACCTTTTACTGTAGCATATCAAACACAACTTCTTAATATTAAAGAAGGGGATAAAGTGCTGGAAATTGGAACAGGATCAGGATATCAGGCAAGTGTATTAGCTGAGTTGGGGGCAAGAGTATATAGTATAGAACGGCAGAAAGCTTTATTTGAGCGGTCAAAAAAGATGTTGGACCTGTTGGGATATAATGTTAAGGTAGTCTTTGGGGATGGACATGAAGGATTACCTGCATTTGCACCTTTTGACAAGATTATTGTCACGGCCGCTTCAACGGAAATACCCATTCAATTAATTACTCAAATGAAGGTGAATGGTTTTTTGGTGATTCCTCTCGGCAATAAAAAGATTCAGAAGATGGTGAGAATCATAAAAAGCACAAATAATGAGCAAAAGCGGGAAGAGTGGGATTATTTTAAGTTTGTTCCAATGTTAAAAGGCAAAGTGTGGTAATAATTACATGGATTGTGTGAGTGAGTGACAGAAGCATTTGCGGGCACATCATCTATTAATTACTCCATAATACCAAGTTATCCACATCGTTATATTTGATAAAAAGATAAAATTTATTTGCTTATTTCCTATCTTTTAATATAAATTTGTGCTGATTAAAAAAGATATGGCTATAAATTAATATTGCTATTATCTTCGAATAATGGAAAAAGAATTATTTAACTAAAATTTTAGGTTATGCAAATCATTAAAAAGATTTCTTTCTTGGTAGTTGCTTTTGTACTTATTGGTATGATCGCTTTTGCCCAAAAACCAGCAAGCGGTTCTAAAGGGCTTGTTGCCGGATTAGCGAACTTTATTACCGGTACTGTTGGGGGTTCATCTAATATGAATACCCTTGGGTTCAGGTATTACCTCGCTGACGACATGGCACTTAGAGTTAGTCTTGGTGTAGCAACCGGTAGTACAACTACTACTCCAGATGATTCTACTGAGTTTAAATCCAAAACCGGTACTGGCATTGGTCTCTCAGCAGGAGTAGAAAAAGTGTTAGGTGGTGGCGACAAACTGGATGTTTACACTGGTGCTGAGCTCGGTTTCGTTATGGGCGGGAAAGCATCATTAGACACCACAGCTTCATCTGCAGCTGCTAGTTCTACTTATGAATCTAGTAGAGAAACTGGCGGATCTACAACAATTACTTTCAACGTTTTAGGCGGATTTAGATTTTTCTTCACTGATCATTTAGCCATTGGTGCTGAATTAAGTTGGGGACTAACTAATTATACTGCTAAAGTAGGAAAGTATACTTCTACGACCGTTGCTGGAGGTACTACAACTAATGTTGATGTAGACAAAGGAAGCAAAGTTTCTACAATGACTATTGGAAATGGTGGTGCATTCGTAACACTAGGATGGTATTTCTAGGTTAGATTAGCTAAATAATATTCAATATATAACCCTTTTGAGGTGAAGAAATTTGCTTCAAAAGGGTTTCTTTGCTTTATTCAGAAGGTATGCTTCCCTGCTCGCTTCATCTCCCTTTTCAGGTCTTTTTCCTTGATAGAATGTCGTTTGTCATAGACTTTCTTGCCTTTTGCCAATGATATCTCCAATTTTGCGAACCCTCTTTCAGATATGAACAATTTGATAGGGATAATGGTCAATCCCTTTTCCGTGACCTTTACTTCTAATTTTCGCAATTCCCTTTTACCGAGTAGTAATTTTCTTTCCCTGGTAGGCTCATGATTGTAATGTGTGCCTTTGTCATATTCTGTAATATGCATTTTCCTAATCCATAGCTCACCCCTTTGAAACAGACAATACGCCTCTTTGATACTTGCTTTTCCTTGTCGGACGGATTTGATCTCTGTACCGGTCAATACAAGCCCTGCAATGAATTTTTCCAATAAATGGAACTCAAAGCCGGCTTTTTTATTTACAATATTTATATCCATGATACCCTATCAATGCAAATTTAGGATAAAACGCTAATATATAATTTTGCTACCCTAACCCAACATCTAATATCATCATAATAATAAATCCTATGATCAGCCCTAGTGTAGCTATGTCGGTATACTTATCTCTTTGGGTCTCAGGGATCACTTCTTCTACTACAACATAGATCATAGCACCTGCAGCAAAGGAGAGCGCATAGGGAAGCAGAGGTTCAATATAGAAGACGGCTGCTGCCCCTGCTATTCCAGCAAGGGGTTCCACCATTCCTGATAATTGACCGTACCAAAAACTTTTTATTCTGCTCAAGCCTAGTCGTCTTAAAGGTATGGCCACAGCAATGCCTTCCGGGAAATTCTGTAACCCTATTCCAATAGCTAATGCAACGGCAGCCCCTATATTTGCTGATCCGGTCGCTGCTGCTCCAAATGCAACTCCAACTGCTAATCCTTCCGGGATATTGTGCAATGTAATTGCAAGAACAAGCAATGTAGTCCTTTTCCATTGTGTGGGTAATCCCTCTTTTTCAGATTCCTGAAAATTGATATGCAGGTGAGGTAGAATTTTATCTAGCAAGAAAAGGAATAATGCACCTAACAAGAACCCAACAGCAGGTGGAAACCAAACAGGGAGCAATTTCCCCTTTGACATCTCAATTGCAGGTGCCAGTAATGACCAGTAACTAGCAGCGATCATAACACCACCTGCAAAACCCAGCATGCCATCCAATACCATTCGGCTCATATTTTTTTTAAGGAACACAATGGAGGCTCCTGCAGCAGTGACCAGCCATGTAAATATGGTGGCAATAAGGGCCTGCGTAATAGGATGAAGTTCTTGAAGAAACTCTATGATATTCATAATAATAAAACCTTGGTATTAGCTTAATGATTAATGGTCTTACCCTTTGGATATTTTACGAAATATGCAAATTTTATCTTTCTACGCTCCGTTGGCTGCACCTTAATATTCCAGGACAGTTCGCCTTTTGATTCATTGTATGTAGCATCACTATTCTCTATCAATGCGACCTGTATCTCTTTGTTCTTTGAGATAGGTAATTGGTCAAGAATGATGATATTAATATCATCTTTTTTGGTGTTACGGATGCTGATCTCATAGGTCATAGTTTCCTTTTTATTAGCTCCTATTACCTTTTTATGAGTTAAATCCTGGACTAACTCCCTTTTAATGATGATCTTCTTATCTCTGCCAAGAGAGAAATCTAAAGTATCATTTGTGGCAGTTCTAGGATCTATTAGTGAGTTGCCTACAAATGCTTCTTCAAAGAAAATATTTGCCTGTCCGGGTAGTAAACTCAACTTCTCCCATTTCGTAACTCGTGCCAGTAAAAAAGCATCTCTATCCAATTTAGGTACAGCAAAGTACTTGTAAACTGCAGGAAGCTCATATTCTTTCATGGCTACCATATGAGCCTTGCCATCTGATGGTATGTCGTAAGGCAGATCGATCTCAAAAGTTGTACTCAATTGTGATTCCGTTACTGTTGTATAATTGGAAACAGATGCATCTACTATCTCCTCTTCGTCAAAGTATCTTCCGGCAGTGTTGGCCATGTTCATTAAACGAGATCCTTTTTGTTGTAAGGAGGCGTCCTTTGGGTAAGTGACAAAATCTATGAACCAGGTACGTAAAACCGGTTTAGTAGCGTTCACTGTCGGATTGCCTGTAGAAATAGTCATGTTTACATGATCCCAATTCACCCCTGAATTT
Organism: uncultured Chitinophagales bacterium; assembly: GCA_964572485.1. GTDB lineage: Bacteria > Bacteroidota > Bacteroidia > Chitinophagales > CAZNGA01 > CAZNGA01. The sequence continues at coordinate 52,734 of CAZNGA010000005.1, read as the reverse complement.
TGGTATACATTGGCTTTATAGGTGAGTTGTACAGGTTTTTTAATACTTTGAGCCCTAAGGTCATACATGGGTGACCAGCCGGCTTCACTGATCAAATAGCTGATTTTAAAGTCAACTGTAGCTGAAGCTTTAGAAGAAATAAGTGCGACCACCTCACCGGTTGGTTGATTGATCTTCTCATTCAATTCATTCAACTGCTTTTGCAATTTAGCTGTAAGCTCGTTCAGGGTTTTCTCTTTTTTCAATAGACCCAAAAGGTCCTCTTTCAATTTTACCATTCTGGTTCTGAAATATTCAATGGCACGTTGAAGTTCAGTAACTGATACACCTGTGTTTATACCTCCAATTTTTTGATTGGCGCGCAGCATATCCTCTTCAGATTTCAAAACAAATTTATGATTGCCAATGACGGCCAGGTTATACTTCACCAATTCCAAAGAATCTTCAACAGCAATATATTTCTTAGACTTTCTTTTTGAACTGAGGTAATTAAGTTGATATTCAACCGATAAAATGGTAATGTTCGTTGAACTGCTTAATTGTATTGACCTTTGGTTCACCTTTTGGGATAACCCCTCAAATATGATCCTTGAGATCCCGGGGGATACTTTCACTTTTGATGATCTATTGATCTCTGCACCTCTTCTATAAACAGTTACAGATGAAAGTTTGGTTGTCGCGGTTTTCTTGCCTTCAGCAAAACTTTGAAAAGAGGCAAAGAAAATAATGGTTAGAATAATTGATCTTTTCATAACTTTTTATTGATTAGATGTTCCAATAGCAATGATTCCATAAATATAAAGAGAAAATAAATTGAAAGGAAGGGGTATATTTTTAGAATTGTCCTGTAGAAAGCATTACCAATGTGCACGCTTCAACCGTCTCAATACCTTGTTCATTGGCCAATTGTTTAAACTCAGCATTCTCTGCACCCGGATTGAAAATTATACGTTTTGGGTGAAGCGAAATAATATAGTCATAGTATTGCTGTTGTCTTTCTTGATTTAGATAGAGGGTAATGGTATGTATATCTTCAAAATCTTTTAATTCATTTTGTATGGCTACCCCTTGTATCTCACCCTTTTTAACACCAAAGGGGATCACCTCAACATTATGTTCTTTCAATTGCGTGACAGCCTTGTAGGAGTATCTTTCAGGATTAGTTGATGCGCCAATTACAATCGTTTTCTTTGTCATGATTCCTGGTAATTTATTTTGATTATTAATTTTATTTGATTAACTTTAATATAGCACAGGCAAAGATACTACTACATTTTATAACATTAGTTTATTTAGAATAATTCAATGTTCATGGAGTTATTTTAGTAAAATAGTAGTTGTGTCCTTTGACCATCTTCCATTTAGTAATTTAAAAAGGAGGTATAAATGGCTGAAACTAAATCTTTCGAAGTCATAGAAAAAGAATCAGTAACCGACTTTAACTTTCCAGATAATGAAGTATTGGATTCCGGTATGGATGTTGAACATCGGGATCTAAATTTACACAAGGCATTGATTCTTGGTAATTCCTTCAGGCGCAAGGTAAAGGTTATATTTAAGACACTCAAGGGCATCAAGCAAGTTGAAACAACCATCTGGGCGGTTACTGAAAAGAACATCACGCTGAAAGGAGGAATTCATATCCCTATCAATTGTATCTTGAAAATAAGCTTCTATTAATCCATAGGAAAACTTGTCAAAGTAAGAAGGGGATTCTCTAATTTTCAATTATTTCAAATTCAACTCGTCTATTTATCTGTCTTCCATCAGGGTTATCACTTCCATCAATGTTGGTATTTAATGTCACCGGCTTTTCTTCACCATAACCTACAGCAGTTAGTCTGCTGCGATCAATTCCATATTCCACAAGGAAATCCACAACTGCCTGGGCTCTTTTAGTTGATAGTTCCTTGTTGAACTCTGCACTACCTTTATCATCTGTATGGCCTGAGACTTCAATTTTCATTTCAGGTACTTCTCGTAGCAAGGTGATCAACCTATTCAGTTCGGCCACAGATTCCACGGTAAGGACAGCATTACCAAAATCAAAGAAGCAATTCTTTAGAACCACCTTAGAGCCAACTTCTAATTTTTTTAATTCGATCTTAATGACTACTTCTCTATAATCGGTAGAGGGGTCGATATTGAAATTTTCAGAGTGGAAAAGGTATCCCGCTTTTTTTACAGAGATCCCATAGTTTTTTCCCGAGGGGAGGGCGATAATATACTTCCCTGTTTTACTATTTGACTTCAGTTTGGAGATGACCTTTATCATACTATTATTTGTCACTTCGATATCTGCCTCAATTGGAACCTGAGTTACGGCGTCAACTATAATACCTTTTACGAGAGTTAGAGGATTAACAGGGTCCCGTTCAATATCTTTTCCCTTGATACTCATTTCCTGGGGCATGGTGATCATATAGATATCTTTTTCACCGGACCCACCTTTGCGGGACGATGAATAGTAGCCATGTAGGCCGCTGGCAGAAAGGACATAAAAAATGTCATCACCGGTAGTATTAATAGGATATCCCAGGTTTACCGGTTTGGTCCACATCGTATCACCAATAAAATCGGCTTTGAAGATATCGTATTCACCCATAGAATTATGGCCCGTTGAGCTAAAATATAAGGTTTTTCCATTGGGATGAAAGAAAACACCATCTTCATCATATTCGGTGTTAATATTAGGTCCCATATTGGTGGGTTCGCCCCACTTCCCATTTTCCATTAACCCGCAAATATAAATATCCATGCCCCCATAGGTCCCTTCTCTATTGCTAGTGAAAAAGAACTTTTTACCATCGGCGGAGATAGCTGCCGAACCCTCTTTGTATTTAGAATTGATCTCTTTCATACTTCTTGGTTTGCTCCACTCAGTTCCCTGAAGGTTACATTCGAAAATATCTCCACGGTTTTCATCTTTAAAAATGTACAATATCTGACCATCATGAGATAGGCCAACTGCAGCATCATGAGATTCAGTATTAATAGGGGGGCCGAGATTTTTTGGTTCACTCCATTGTCTTTGGTGGCGATGAGAAACATATATGTCCTCAAAGAAATTGCCATCGAATTTATCTCTTTTCCCCCCGGTAGTAGTGCTTTTTCTTGAAGTAAAATACATTACAGATTCATCAGCAGAAATTACAGGAACGTAATCGGGATAAGATGAATTAAGTCTTGAGCTGACATTGGTAACAATGGCTTCGACGGGATTTTCAAAGAATTTTTTCCCACTTTCACATTCGTAGACCCTTTTTTCAATGATCTTAACGATATTCTTTATCTCCACCTCTTCTGATAATTCAAAGGGTTTATACCCTCTTATCGCTTCAGAGATGATCCTTAATACCTTTTTATTTGTTAGCTCTATAGGTGTAAGAATAGCCTTATACTTGTTATAGTAAGATATTGCTTTATCAAATTTGTAATTTAGATGGTAGATCTTACCCACCAAAAAATAAGTCTCATCATTTACTTGAGGATCAAGTTCCAGAGCTTTTAAGAAGTAGGGCAATGCTTTTGACTTTTCAATCGAGCTGATATAACAGGCCCCAATTTTGAAATTGAGCATTGCATTTTTTGTATCCAGTTTAATGGCTTCCAAATATAATTCTAGTGCTTGGCTATACAGTGGCAGATAATTCTTCTCCAAAAGCTTGTCTGCTTTGTTAATCAACTTTTCAGCTCCCTTTATATCTCTCTTTGTATCTACTCCATAAAGTTGCACATACCCTAAAAAAAGCATAGTAATGATAATGATAATTGATTTCATGAATTTAATTTCGACTTTATCTAATTAAGATAGGTTTTGAATGCAACTGGTACTAAGAGCAACTTGTAGTAGCAAATTTGTCGCAATTACTATAATTCAAGTTCTAAATCCAACTTTTTCACCATTTTTTTTATTTCAGGATTTTGTTTGGCCATGTAATCAAACTTCTCTCTGGCGGTATAGGGTTGCTTTTCTGAGCCCTCATTTTTCTCTCTTTCCATTAAGCGGATCTCTATTTTAAGATGTTCCTCGTTTAACTCATTTCTTAAGAAGTCAAGCAAGTCCTGTTTGGTTTCCTTAAGATGCTGTTCCATGAGCTTATTCTCCACAACTACCTCAACGATATTTTTATCTTTAACAGAAGGTGTTGTATTGTGAAGTAATGAGTACAAACTCATTTTGTTTTGACCCTTTACTTTTTCACTAAAGGCCCTCCAATGCTCTACCAAGGCTGCTTCATCAATTTGAACTGCTGAACCTTGCTGATCTTCATTTTCATCCTGATCCTCTTTGGTTTCTTCTTTATTATTATTTTCAGTATTAGTTTGATCAATCTTTGAGTTCAGTTCTTCAAGTGAAGTGATCTTTACAGAAGAATAAGTGCTTTCTTCTTCAGGATCATTGGTAGCTTGAGGAGTAGATTTTTCCTCTTGCTTTTTTTCTTCAATGACCTTACCCTCTTTGGGACCATCACTTTTTTCTATGGATTTCAAATCTTTTTCAGATGAGCTTGAGGTTGCAGCTTGCCCGGGTGGAGACGGTTTAGTTTCAATCAGGTTTGCTTTGGGAGTTGGTTGTTTTTTTTTTAGATCTCCTTCTTGCAGAATCATTGTTGCTCCCATGTCTATTGTAGCATTCAGGTAAGCTAACTTAATTAAACTCAACTCAACGTGCAGTCGTTGATTTTTGCTCATCCTGTAATGAACATCACATTGGTTGCAAATATTGATCGCATTGATCAAAAATGAAGTAGGGGTAATAGCGGCTTGTTCTTCATACTTACCTTTAAGGGCTTCACTTACATGTAGCAGGTCTATTGTCTCAGGATCCTTGCAAATTAGTAGATCTCGGTAATGGGCAGCCATTCCATTAATAAATACATCTCCATCGAAACCTTTTTGAAGAATTTCATTAAATAGATTGAGTGCACCCGAGGTATTTTCCGATAGGAAGAAGGCCGTAAGTTTAAAATAGTAATCGTAATCAAGTACGTTAAGGTTATCCAGAACATCCACATAAATGATCTTCCCACTTGAATAACTTACGAGTCTATCAAAGATAGAAAGGGCATCCCGTAAGGAGCCATCTGCTTTTTGAGCAATAATATGCAATCCTTCAGCTTCATACGATACGTTTTCCTTTTGGCTTATTTTGTCTAGGTGGCCATAAATATCATCTTGTTGAATTCTGTTAAAATCAAAGATCTGGCACCTTGACAAGATGGTAGGGATGATCTTTTGCTTTTCGGTAGTAGCCAATATGAATATTGCATAAGAAGGTGGTTCTTCGAGTGTTTTTAAAAAAGCATTAAAAGCACTTTGGGAGAGCATATGGACTTCATCAATTATGTATATTTTATATTTACCTGACTGGGGAGGATAGCGTACCTGGTCGATCAAATTTCTTATATCATCAACCGAATTATTGGATGCTGCATCAAGTTCGTGGATATTAAAAGAGCTATTTTGATTAAATGATTTGCATGAATCGCACTCATTACAAGCTTCCACCTCTTCTGTGTGATGAGCGCAGTTGATTATTTTAGCAAGAATTCGGGCACAAGTTGTTTTTCCAACACCTCTAGGGCCGCAAAAAAGGAAAGACTGTGCCAAATGGTTATTCTTGATTGAATTCTTAAGAGTTGTGGTGATCAGTTGCTGACCAACCACTTCATCAAACTTCGAGGGTCTGTATTTTCTAGCCGAGACGACAAAACTATCCATGGAATAAATTTAGAAAGTTATATTTTTGGATACAAATTTTACTGAAAATAAAATACAATAATAGATTATTATCTAATAATTTTCTATCTTTGCAGTCCGTTTTTCATATTTGAATATTAAATGTAATGCAGAGGCAATACGAAACAGTAATTATTGTAACACCTGTTCTTTCTGAGGAAGATCTTAAAAAGACGTATGACAATTATATCGCGTTTTTAAAGAAGAATAAGGCAGAGATCATCCATGAGGAGAAATGGGGACTTAAGCAATTGGCATATCCAATCAAGAAAAAGACAACTGGATATTACTATTTGTTTGAGTATAAGGCTGAGCCAGAGGTTATCGCTTTGTTAGAGAAGGAATTTAGTCGTGACGAGAGTATTATGCGGTTTTTAACCACAAAGCTGGATAAGTACGCTATTGACTATAATGACAGGAAGAGAAAGGGCTTAATAGGTAAAGGAAAACCCGATAATAAGGATGATAAGGCAGATAAAGTAGAGGAAAAGGAAGAAGTAAAGGGAAAGATTGAGGAAAAGATTGTAAAAGCAGATGATAGTAATAAGGAAGCCGCTACCCTTAAAGAGGAAAAGAGTGTTGTAGATGCTAAGACAGAACCAACAGAAGCTTCATCTGATAAAGGACCGAAAGAGGACACTTCTTCGACCCCTGAAGATGCTGCTACTAAAGAAAAGGACGCTCCTTTAAAAGAGGTCGATGCTAAGGAAGCAGATACCAAGGAAACTGATGCTAAAGAAACAGAAACTCCACCTGTGGAGGATTCAGCATCTGAAGAAGAAAAAGAAGAGACCATTGATTCAAAAGAAAAACAGGATAGTTAATTTATGGGCACTAGAAATGAAGATATTAAATTCCTGACTTCCCCGAATATAGGAGAAAGACAGAAAAAGTATTGTCGCTTTAAAAAGAGCAAGATCAAGTACATTGACTATAAAGGGGTAGACTTTTTAATGAAGTTTTTGAATGAGCAAGGTAAGATACTGCCCAGAAGATTATCAGGAAACTCTTTAAAATACCAACGTAAAGTAGGTATTGCGATCAAGAAAGCACGGCAATTAGCCTTGTTGCCTAATGTAACCGACCTTTTAAAATAGTATATCTCATGGAAGTTATTTTATTGAAAGACTTTGAAGGATTGGGGGTAGTAAATGACATCGTCAAGGTAAAGGGCGGTTATGGAAGAAATTACCTTATACCTAAAGGGATTGCACTATTAGCTAATGATTCAAATCGGAAGGTCCACGAGGAAAGGAGAAAACATCAAGAGGTAAAAGAGAAGAAGTTGATGGAAGAATATCAACTTGTTGCTGACAAGCTTAATAAGGCCAAAATTAAGATAGGAGCTAAAGTCGGTACTACCGGAAAAATATTTGGTTCAGTAACTACACACCAGCTTATTGATGCCATCAAAAAGCAAGAAGGTATTGAAGTAGACCGCAAAAAGATCACCATACCTGAGGAAGTTAAGAACTTAGGTACTTTTCAGGCCACTATTGATCTTCATAAGGATATAGTCATTGAGTTGAACTTCGAAGTTGTTCCTGAGTAGACACCTTTGACCTCCCATTTTCCTCAATTATCATTCATGTCTTAATGCTTCGATTGGGTCTAGTTTTGAGGCTCTTATGGCAGGATAGATGCCTGAGGCAAGGCCTACAATAAAGCAGAAGATAAAACCTGTAAAGATCCATAACCAGGGGATGATAAACTGGATGCCGAAAATCAATGAAAGTATGTTGCCTACGAAGATGCCAAGAAGAATACCAACAGCCCCTCCTATCTGGCATATTACAACTGCTTCAGTTAGAAATTGAATCCTGATCGTCTTTTTTGTTGCTCCTATTGCCTTACTGATGCCTATTTCACGAGTCCTTTCAGATACTGAGACAAGCATGATGTTCATCAAGCCGATGGCTGAGCTTATCAAGGTTATAAATCCAATGACAGATGAGGCAATAACGAAATAAGAGATGCTCTCTATCAGTGCTTTTACGATCTTATCACTCTTTACGATCCTAAAGTCATCTTCTTCATTAAGTTTTAATTTCCGAATATTCCTTAACAAACCTTTGGCTTCCATAACTGCCGGATTCATTTGCTCTACATTCTCAACAGCCACAGAGATCACGTATGATTGGTCGGCACCTACAAAAACCCTTTTTGCATTGGCTACCGGGACCAGTGCTTGGTTGTCAACATTCATGAATGTACTAGAACCTTGGAAGTCCATGATCCCGATCACTTTGTATTTTGTACTTCCGATGGATATCATCTGATTTAGTACTGAATCCTGTTTCTCAAAGAGTTTCTCTTTTATGGTATTGCCAAGGATCACTACCTGGCTGCCTGAAAATAACTCTTGGTTAGAAAAATTTCTACCGGCTACGAGACCAAAGCCGTTCACAAATAGGTGATTTTCATCAACGCCGCTCACAAAAACATTGGGGTGTGTTTTTTTTGATTTTCGTTTTAAAGTAGCCAGCCCGGTCGCAAAGGTAGATACACTAACTGTAGCCGGGAACTCATATCGTTCCTTAAAGGCCATAGCTTGTTTATATTTGATCGGAATTCGTTTCGTGCTGCTCTCACCTCTTTGATGGCTTTGCCGCTGCAACCTTATCTTAAAGCTATTTGCTCCCATGAACGTGAAGTTCTGCTCTATTGCTGCTTTCATTACATCAGTTGCGGTGAGAATCCCAACTAATGCCATGATCCCGAAGGAAATGATCAGGCAGGTGAGAATGGTCCTCAGGAGAGATCCGCGAATTCCTCTGAGCGCAATTTTTATGTCCTCATAGATGGCCATTTTGCAGTAACTTGTTCAATTCAATTATTTATCATAATTAGCAAGTATAAAGGATCTTGAAATCATTAAAAAGTATTAATTTCGCAGTATAATTGGGTTGCAAATTGTTACTCTTTTAGAGCACACAAAGAAACTTCAAACTCATCAAAAGTACAAAATTATGGCATTTGATATTGAAATGATCAAAGGGAACTATGAGAAACTGGCTTATAGCATAAAATCCATCAGGCCAGTATTGAATCGGCCACTCACACTTGTTGAAAAAATATTGTATACGCATTTGTTCAATGTCTCGTCTGTTCAACCATATGATCGTGGCAGCTCTTATGTTGACTTTGCCCCTGACCGTGTTGCCATGCAAGATGCTACAGCTCAAATGGCATTACTACAGTTTATTTTGGCAAATAAGAAGCAAGTGGCAGTGCCATCTACAGTCCATTGTGATCATTTGATACAGGCAAGGAAAGGAGCCGATGAAGATCTTAAGAGTGCACAAACCACTAACAAGGAAGTATATGACTTTCTATCCTCTGTATCACAGAAATATGGGATCGGATTTTGGAAGCCGGGAGCAGGGATCATTCATCAAGTCATTCTTGAGAATTATGCTTTTCCTGGGGGTATGATGCTGGGAACAGACTCTCATACGCCAAATGCTGGAGGCCTGGGAATGATAGCAATAGGGGTTGGCGGGGCAGATGCTGTGGATGTCATGGTGGGCATGCCATGGGAGCTAAAGATGCCAAAACTGCTTGGCATAAAATTGACTGGTAAGCTGAGTGGATGGGTTTCCGCAAAGGATATCATTCTAAAGATCGCTGGAATGTTGACCGTTAAGGGTGGTACTGGATTTATCCTTGAGTATTTTGGAGATGGGATTGAAAATATTTCTTGCACAGGAAGAGCGACTATTTGTAATATGGGAGCAGAAATTGGTGCTACCACTTCTGTTTTTGGATATGATGACAAAACCTCTGAATACCTTACTGCTACAGGCAGGGAAGATGTAGCTGATTTAGCTGAAAAGGTGAGCGAAAATCTAAGGTCCGATAGCGAAGTGCTTGATGACCCTGAAAAGTATTATGACCAATTGATCGAGATAGATCTTTCAAAGTTGGAGCCACATATTAACGGCCCCTTCACTCCTGATAAGGCGTGGCCAATCTCTGAATTTGCAGCAGCAGTAAAAGAGCATGACTATCCACAAAATTTAGAGGCAGGATTGATCGGTTCGTGTACGAATTCTTCCTACGAGGATCTTACCAGGGCGGCTTCTATTGCTCGCCAAGCAGTTGAAAAGAAGATCCAGGTGGACTCTTCATTGATCGTCACACCGGGATCAGAGCGGATAAGAGCTACAACTGAACGGGATGGGCTACTGGGTGATTTTGAGAAGATCGGCGGAATAGTATTGGCAAATGCCTGCGGCCCGTGTATTGGTCAGTGGGAGAGAGGTAGGGTGAGCGAGAATCCAAAGAATTCTATCCTCACCTCTTACAATAGAAATTTTGCCAAGCGTAATGATGGTGATCCAAATACTTATGCCTTTGTGGCTTCTCCTGAGATCGTGACTGCTATGATCCTTTCAGGGGATCTTTGCTTTAATCCGATGACGGACTCTCTTACTAATACAGATGGAGAACAGGTTACTCTGGATGAACCTCAAGGAGTTGCTTTGCCGGAAAAGGGCTTTGAAGCCGGTGAATCAGGGTATGTGGCTCCTGCGGAATCAGGAGAGGATATCTCCGTTAATGTGGATCCCGCTTCCAAAAGAATACAAATATTGGACCCATTTGCCGCCTGGGATGGGCATGACCTGCGCAATTTAAAATTGTTGGTCAAGGCAAAAGGGAAGTGTACCACCGACCATATTTCTATGGCTGGGCCTTGGTTACGTTTTCGAGGCCACCTAGATAATATCTCTGACAACTTATTCCTTGGGGTGGCCAATGCTTTTAATGCTAAGATCGGGGAAGTGAAAAATATGTTGACCGGCACTATTGAAAATATTTCAAAAGTTGCCCGTTCTTATAAGGAAGCTGGCTTTGGCTCAGTAGTATTTGGAGATGAGAATTATGGTGAAGGTTCATCACGAGAACACGCTGCTATGGAGCCGCGCCATTTAGGTGTAAGGGCCGTTGTTGTAAGATCCTTTGCCAGGATTCATGAGACCAATTTAAAAAAACAGGGGATGCTTGCTTTAACTTTCGATGATCCGGGTGATTATGACAAGGTAGTTGAAGATGATACGATAGATATTTTGGGTTTGACCACCTTTTCTCCTGAACAGCCATTGACAATAGTCCTGCATCATTCTGATGGGTCTGATGATAAGATAGTGGTGAATCATACGTATAATGAGAGTCAGATAGAGTGGTTTAAGGCGGGTAGTGCTTTAAATAAGATCAAAGGTAATGGAACATTAGTTTAATTATTTAGTAATAGTAATAATATTACCCATTGCATTATTCTTTCAAAGAATTGCACTCGAGGGTAATAATAAGTAAAACTTTTTGAAAAAAATAGGCTGAGAGAAAATCCACTACGAATAATTGTAACTAAATAATAGATATGATCAATTTTGAAGCGTTATTTAAAATAACTTACGGACTATATATTGTTTGTGCAGGCGAAAAAGATAGCGGTAACGGATTTATAGCAAATACTGTATTTCAAGTAACGTCAGATCCCCCAAGATTTGCCACTTGCTGTAATAAAGACAATTATACTTGTGAAATTATTGAAAAAAGCGATCATTTTTCTGTCTCCGTCCTACACGAAAAGGCAGAATCAGACCTAATTAGCAAGTTGGGTTATAAAAACGGTAAGGAGTTTAGGAAATTAGAAGGTTTGAATGTAAAATATGGCATAACCGGTACTCCGATCGTTCTGAATGACAGTATTGCATATTTGGAATGTAAAGTTGTTCAAAAGTTTGATATAGGGACACATTGGCTATTTGTTGGTGAATTAATTGATGCACAAATATTAGATGAAATCAATGAGCCGATAACTTATGCATATTATCGCCAAGTCAAAAAAGGTGTTGCTCCAAAAAATGCACCAACTTATATAGATAAGTCAAAATTAGCAACCTCTGCGATTCCAACAAAAACTGGTAAATACAAATGCACAATTTGCGAATATATTCATGATGAAAATGAGGAAGGAATTGAGTTTGCAGACTTGCCTGATGATTGGGAATGTCCTGTTTGCGGAGCAAGCAAAGCAGATTTTATTGAAGTTTAATATATGAATTGCAATAGCTATGTTATGCTCAGTAAAAGGATCGAAAACAGAACAGGATTTATTAAAAGCATTCGCAGGCGAATTGCAGGTAAATCGTAGGCAAGGAATCGCTACGATTTTTTGCTACTGTTGCTAAAAAAGAATATTACGAACAAATTGCAGCCATTTTTCAAGAAATAGCGAATCAGGAAAAGAAGATGCAAAACGGTTCAATAATTTTCTGGAAGGAGGGAAAGCGAAATAATGGCAAATTATCCTGCCGGAGTTATTGGAACCAAAAAAGATAGTTTATAAGCAGCTGCCGAAGGGGAAAATGAAGAAATGGGCTACACTATATCCGAAATTTGCAGAAGTTGCCACTGTATTCAATTTGATAGTAAAAGTAGAAGCGGAGAATGAACTTAAATACTTGAAACTATTGCAAAATATTTCAGAGGGTAAAGTGTTATCAGGGATGGTAAGGTGTGGTGGAAATGTTTGAACTGCGAACATGTCTATGAACCGGAAGAAGTTTTAGAGATATGCCCTGCTTGTTTACATTCTAAAGCATTTATGCAACTAGGAGAAAAAATTGCTAGAAGCAATTTTGTTTATTCGGAGAAAAAAGTAATCGTTGTTTCGAGACTGTAAAATACTTCAATATTTCATACCTCAAATAGTTTTTCTACTTATCATAAATTCATTAAAGTCTAAGTATTGAGTAAAAAGCACAAAATTAACTTTCAGAAATATTTGAAAGTATAAAAGTTTGTGTAACTTTACAGCATGAAGTTACAGGAATCAAAAGAGCGGTTTATACAATCTTGGGGCAGTCTGGGCTCAAAGTGGGGTATCAATAGGACTATGGCTCAGATCCACGCACTATTTCTTATCACAGATGACCCCTTGAGCGCTGAAGACATTATGAAGCATCTAAGCATGTCAAGAGGAAATGTAAATATGAATGTTAGAACATTGATCGATTGGGGATTGATCTATAAGCAATATAAGCAAGGAGAGAGAAGGGAGTTTTTCATTGGAGAGAAGGATATTTGGTTTATTACCCGAAAAGTGATCAACGTAAGAAGGCAAAGGGAGCTGGAGCCAATGTTGATGATGCTCAAGGATCTTGAACATGTGGATGATCCTAAGCACAAAAAGGAAGCTAAGAAGTTTTCCAAAAGAATAAAGGATATAAAAGGATTTGCCGAGCAGGCCGATAAAACTTTGGATAGGATCACACGGTCTGAAGAGAATTGGTTCTTGAGCACCTTCATGAAATTGATCAGTAAATAATTTTTTTGAAAGTAAGTTTCATAATATTCTGAAAGAATTGAAAATATATAATTATGAGAGGAAATAGTATTCATGTCGTTACCGGAGCTTTTGGATATTTGGGTAAGTATATTGCACACCAATTATTAGCCGAGGGGTATCATGTTGGTACACTTACGAATTCTTTACATAGAAATAATCCATTTGAAGGTCAAATTGAGGTACATCCTTTTCATTTTGACGATCAGGATAAATTGAGAGATTCTTTACAGAATGTAGATGTCTTATATAACACCTATTGGGTAAGATTTAACCACAAAAGATTTAAGCACTCCATTGCTGTTGAGAATACCTTGAAATTATTTAGGGCTGCGCAGAAAGCAGGTGTTAAAAGGATTGTGCATGTCAGCATTACGAATCCCTCAATAGATTCAAGGTTAGAGTACTTTTCCGGGAAGGCAAAATTGGAGAAAGCATTGAAGCAATTAGGTCTTTCATATGCAATTTTAAGGCCGGCTGTACTTTTTGGAAAGGAGGATATCCTGATCAATAATATTGCATGGATGATCAGGCATCTACCCACCTTTGGCATTTTTGGTAAGGGTGAATATCGTTTACAACCCATTTTTGTGGAGGATATGGCAAAATTGGCAGTTGAATGGGCATCGAATGATAAGAATGTGATCATAGATGCAATTGGACCCGAAACCTACAGTTATAGGGATTTGGTCCTTACAATAATGGAAATATTGGGTAAAAAGAGGATGATCACTCACATCAATCCGGGACTGGGTTACTGGTGCGGTAGATTATTAGGTGCTTTTGTCGGAGACGTTGTGATAACCAGGGAGGAGATCGATGGACTAATGTCTGATCTGCTTTGCACTGAATCAAAGCCTACAGGTATCACACTATTTTCGGAATGGGCCAAAAATAATAAAGAGGATCTAGGTGTCAGATATGCAAATGAGTTGAAAAGGCGCTAGAAAAATTTTATCGTTCCTTTACAATTTTCAAATGAGATCAATTTTTGATTTTTTCCCCTTGGGGGAGCGGGACATCCCCCCACAACAAATTACTGTTTTTTGAGCATAGAGAAAGAAACAGTTTTCGCAATTTAGTTACACGCAAGCGCAAATAGTCAAGGAAGGAAAGAGAAGAAGGAAAAGAAGGGAAGAAACTCTTTGGGCTACTTGATAACTACCAACGTTTCTCTGAAAGCAGATCTATTATTTTCACATGACACAAAATAAATTCCAGGTGAAAGTTGTGATATATTCACACTGATCTCTTTATTTCTTTCAGAAATCGTTGGCTCCATTATCATACCTATTTCTTTTCCTAAAATGTCATAGATCTTTACCCTTAAGGTTCCTTTAAATGGTTTATCTAAAATAATATTGAAATATTCACCTGCCGGATTTGGATAAATAGAAATATTTGAATGTGATACATACTCAATACTGCTTATCATTGAATCTCTACAGTTAAATGACTCAATTACAGAGTCCATATAGGCAGTAGCTCCCCCCATAATTGAATCGTCGAAGTATTGGTAATTGTAAGTGGGCTCCCCGCCAAATATCCAATAAGCATAGTGATAACCCTCTTCACAAAATATGTCAGCCATATCCATCAAGTAGGTGATCCCGTCATTTTGAGGTATGGCAAGGCCAAATTCACCTATCAGGATTGGCACATTGTTGGCATTTTTAAAGGAGTCTACAACAAATAGCAATGTATCACGGATGTATTCTTTATCCATGTACCCATATTTCTCCAACCGATTATTCCAAAAGGTATCCGGATAATGCATATTCACGTCATTCAAACTATCATGGGCAGCAAATGGCCTTGGAATATACGTGTGAACATTATACACTATCTTATTGTCTGCTTGCTTAGTTGTCATCCCAAAGTATTCTGCATTTGACCAGTGTACACCCTGTACCAAAAGAGGCAGGCCAGGGGCTACTGTTCTGATCGAGTCGATGCACTTTGTATATAAACCATTGATATCAATATTATAGAACTGCATGGAATCTTCATAACGGTTTACTTCTATACCTGACCACGAAGGATTTCCGGGATTAGGCTCCTGGATCATATCAATGCCTACAAATAAACTATCCGGCAAGTATCTTTGGGCCATGTCTTTTAGCATCCCTGCATATTCATTTTGTTCTACAGTGTCTTGCCATAGTGTGTTAGGAAGGGGATTGGACCAACCTACATCCCTTCTGCCGGGCCCTTGGCGAATACAGATCACATAGTAGATCCCTGCATTTTGGGCATATTTGACCATACTATCCAACTTGCTGATATAATAGGAAGTGTCAATCCCATTTGTCCACCATAGAGTTGGTGCGTATGGAGCGGTATCTGACCGACTGCCCCAAATCTGCATAATAGCAAGATTTGCCCCTGTTGCTTTTAGATCATAGTAATCTTGTTGGTTGACGGTACGATTATTTACATTATCCCATAGCTTAATGTTAAATCCCCTAAAATAGGACGGCTCATTCCATTTTTGAAATTTGGTCAACTGGGCACTGGCAGCTATTGTAAGGAGAAAAGTGCATAGTAATAGGGTGATCCATTGTTTAAATACACTCATAATAGGTTTTGATCATTGATAATTCGATATTTAACGATTTTCACATATTTAAGTTTCAATAAATTGAGTCTTCATTTGCTTCTATTTCCCCCCTTTTTTTCTGAACTTTAACCTTCATTTTTATTTACTAAACTTAGAGATTATGAGCTCATTCACAATTGAACACACTGCCAAAGAAAGGTTTTTGAAATATGTAAAATTTGATACCCAATCTGACCCTGATTCTGATACTTGTCCCTCAACAGATAAGCAAAAGGATCTGGGAGCTTATTTGGTTAATGAATTACAGGAAATGGGTGTTTCTGATGCACACATGGATGAGCATGGTTATGTATATGCCACTATAGAAGGAAACTCGGATAAAAAGGTACCTGTGATCTGTGTTTGCGCTCATATGGATACCTCTCCTGACTGTAGTGGCGCAAATGTGAATCCAGTGATCCATGAGAACTATGATGGTACTGATATTGTATTACCTAATGATACAGCCCAGATTATAAAAACAGGTGACCACCCTGATCTTTTGAATCAAAAAGGGAATGATGTGATCACCGCTGATGGGACTACACTTTTAGGAGCTGATAATAAGGCAGGGATCGCGGCGATCATGGATGCCACTAACTTTTATATAACCCATCCCGAAGTGAAGCATGGTACAATCAGGATCTTATTTACTCCCGATGAAGAGATCGGAAGAGGTGCTGATAAGGTAGACATTGAAAAGCTGGGTGCTGAATTTGGTTATACCATTGATGGCGATTCCCTGGGATGCCTTGAGGATGAAACCTTTTCTGCAGATGGGGCCACCATTACTGTTCATGGTGTAAGCGCTCATCCCGGATTTGCAAAGGGGAAACTGGAGAGCGCCATAAAGATGGCCTCTGAGATCATTGATCAACTTCCTAAAGATAAACTTTCACCTGAAACCACTGAAGGTAGGGAAGGATTTATCCATCCCCTCACCATCAATGGCATGGTAGAAAAAGTAGTGATAAAATTTATTATTCGTGATTTTACTGAAGAGGGATTAAAGAAATTGGAATCCTATTTGGAAGATGTAGCTAAAAAGGTGGCAAATAATTATAAAGGGTCATCCGTTGATTTTGAGGTTGAAGAACAGTATCGAAATATGAAGATAATACTGGATAAACACCCTGAAGTCATTGAGCATGCCAAGGAAGCCATGAAAAGAGCAGGGATTGATTACTTTATGAAGAGTGTTCGTGGTGGGACCGATGGTTCAAAACTCTCCTTTATGGGATTGCCAACTCCCAATATTTTTGCCGGTGAGCATGCTTTTCATTCTAAAATGGAATGGATCTCAGCTCAGGACCTCGCAAAATCCGCAGAAACGATCATCAACCTTGGAATTGTTTGGGAAGAACATGCATGAACAACCATCTTGAACTATAGAAGGAAAAATTGGGTTGAATGACTAGTAAAGGAATTACTGTTCTCTTAACAACCTAACTTTTCTTTACTTTTGCAAAGCATATCCACGTATAATGTAGTGCGTCCTGATCAAATATTTGAAGATAATCATGGGCCATCTCCGTGTATAATGGAGGTGAAGTGGGATATTCTTCTTCGTTCCAGCGATCTCTCCAGCGGGTCTTTTCTTTCTTGAAGACAGGTGGGAATTCAAAGTAGATATCTAACACCTTCTTTAAATATGCTGCGTTCTTGCCATTCGATCTAATGGTTTTATATTTTCTTGGCCATAAAATTCGTTGGATGAATGATTTCAAAGGAGTGTTTGATACAATTGGTTTATAGCCTGCATGTTGAAATGCTTTTTTTAATGAGTAGCAATCTCCTTGCTTTTCAGGATAGTTATCCTCAAAGATGAAATGGGTAAATCCCATGCTCTTCCCCTTCTTTATTCTTTCAACAGCATTTTGATGATCGTCAAAAAATAGTAACGTGCTATCCTTATCTTTTAAAAATGACCAATCAATCATGTTAAAATCTTTGTCAAAATAAGTTACCTTATCAGATATATATTCTCTAAAGTTTAAATTGATGTCAATACTATAAACATTGGCTTCCGGTAGAGTATTTTCAATCAACCATGTTCCCTGACCTTTCCATACACCGCTTTCAATTACATTTACAGGGTTAAGTTTCTTTAGGAAAAACCATGTGGCAAACATATGTGGAGATAACATACCCCCTCCATTGTCAGGAATAGGCCTTTTCTCATATAAATCTAAGAATTCAGTTATTGATACTTTTATTTCATCAATAGACCAATTTCTATCACCTATCTGCCGGATTTCTTGCATAACCTTCTACTGATTTTCTCTTTACTTATGAACTCAAATATAGCAGTATTTCCTGTTACTTATGTCAACATATTTAATATGTCCGTAATTTTTCAATAGTTGAGTAACGACTCAAGTATTAAGCAGAAAGGGTTTACTGACAAAGCTTCCGACGACGATGCAATAATTTGCGTATTTTGCATTATTGTTTTATGAAGCTATTGAAAGTAATATTATTCCTTCTTCTTGTTCTCCCGGGATACTTGAGCGGTCAGAATGCTAAAGAGTACCTTGAGGGGAAGGTGTTTGAAGTGACAGATGAAGGTAAAACTGTCCCACTTTTTGCTGTCAATGTATACTGGTTGGGTACTACTATTGGCGTTGTCACCGATGAGAATGGGGAATTCAGGATTGAATGGATTAATTTAACCCATAAGCTCGTTGTGAGTTATATTGGATATCAGAATGATACTATTGAGATAGGGGTGAAGGATTATTTAACAGTGGCATTGAAAGCGATCATAAACCTGGATAAGGTTGAAATAATTGAAAAAAAGAAGTCAACGGAGATCTCTAATATAAATCCCAGTAAGGTTGAGAATATTGGTGAGAAGGAGTTGCAAAAAGCCGCTTGCTGCAATCTGAGTGAAAGTTTTGAAACCAATCCAAGTGTAGATGTCTCCTTTACTGATGCTGTTACAGATACTCGTCAAATACAAATGCTTGGGCTTGCAGGGCCATATACACAGATAACGAGAGAGAAAATGGTGGATGTAAGAGGATTGTCTGCCATCTATGGACTTTCATTTATTCCCGGGACTTGGGTTGAAGGCATACAGTTGGTCAAAGGACCTGGATCAGTAGTTAATGGATATGAAAGCATCGCCGGACAAATAAATGTGGAGTTACGAAAGCCGGAAGACGCTGATCGGTTGTATTTGAACGGATTTGGTAATGAAGGTGGCAGGAGGGAGGCAAATGCAAATTTGGTCCATAGATTTAAGAATAAAAAATTGTCAACAGCACTGTTATTACATGGCAGGAACAATACAACGAAATGGGACAGAAATGGAGATAATTTTATTGATAAACCATTGAGCAGTGAATTCATTGGGTTGAACAGGTGGAAATATATTGGTGCAAAAGGTCTGCGTGCCAAGATTGGGGTGAAAGGGACCTATATTGATAATGAAGGGGGGCAGATGGGCTTTGAACCTAATATCAATAACACTAACCAAGGTATCTGGGGAATGCAAATGAATATGCAAAGGATTGAAGGGTGGGCTAAGATAGGAAGAGTATTTGAAGATATGCCTTGGAAAACGGTTGGATTGTAGCTTTCTGGTACAGGCCACAGCCAGGACAACCTCTTCGGTGCAAATAATTATTATGCTACCCAACATAGCGGGTACGCTAATTTTATGTATAAAAGCCATCTCGGATCAGAGGATTATAAGTTTTGGATAGGAGCTACTTTTCAATATGATGAATATAATGAAAGACTGAATTTTACAACTTATGATCGTACAGAAATGGTTCCTGGGGTGTATTTTGAGTATACTTACTCCTATTTGGAAAAGTTCAATGCAGTTGCTGGTGTAAGAGCAGACCATCATAATCATTTTGGATCGTTTGTAACACCAAGGTTGCATATTCGATATGCCATCACAGAAAAAACCATATTAAGAACTTCCGGGGGACGTGGTCAGCGCACTGCCAATATCCTTTCTGAGAACAGTGGCCTGTTGGCAAGCTCCAGGCGGGTCATCATATTAGGAGATGGCGGTGACAGGCCTTACGGATTGAATCCTGAAGTAGCCTGGAACTATGGATTGGATCTGACGCAGTATTTTAGGGTCGATCACAGGAAGGGTAGCATCAGCTTTGATTATTACCGAACAGATTTTGAGAATCAGGCCGTAATGGACCTGGACCAAAGCCCACAGGAAGTTTACTTCTACAATTTACAAGGTGTTTCGTACTCCAACAGCTTTCAGTTACAGGTGGATTATGAAGTGATCGAGAAACTGAATGTGCGGCTGGCTTATCGCTGGTATGAGGTGCAAACCACTTATAATGGAAAATTAATGCAAAAACCTTTTGTGGCAACGCATCGTTCTTTTCTGAACATTGGTTATGAGACAAATGATCATTGGAAGTTTGATTACACGGTCAACTGGCAGGGTGAAAAGAGGATCCCTTTTACAGGAAGCAATCAGGTGGAATATCAATTGCCTGAAAAGTCACCTCAATTTGTGCTAATGAATGGGCATATCAGCAAGACCTGGAAGGAGAAGTTTGAATTATATGGTGGTGTAGAGAACCTGTTGGGTTATGTACAGAAAGATCCTATATTGTCCAGTGAACTACCCTTTAGCAAATATTTTGACAGCTCTTTGATCTGGGGGCCGATCTTTGGTAGGAATGTGTATTTTGGATTTCGCTATAAGATAAAATAAAGGTCATAAACCTATTGCCCCACAGTAATTACTTGAATACGCTCCTTTAATTTATCTGCCATAGAAATATCATTGGGAGAGATAACGATCTTTTTGCCATCTTTGATCTTGATCAGGATCAAATTTTTCCGTTGCGTGGCATAGAACTTCATGTCCCTAAATGTTTTATTGTAAAAGTTGCCCCAGTATCCAAATAATCCGCCATTAGCACCTGTCATCATTAAACCTTTCATCTCACTTTTATCGAGCACTCTGACAGAGTCAATTTCTTTAAAGTCAAATACTTTTGGTTTCAATGGTCTGATAACGACTAATTTGTCAGTTATTTGATAACTCTGTGGGCTATATAGAAAACAAATGATCGCAACTACTAACAATAGGGTCAATATGATCCCAATATTTGTAATTTGAACTAATGACCATTCCTCATTTATAATTAAAGTAATAAAGTAGTACCCAAGGTAACTGAGACCACCTAAATAGACCCAGGTAAGAATCAACGAAAAAACATCTTGAGAGGCCTTGAATTTGTAACTATTCATTGTTATATGAACGTGCAAAAATTTCTCATTTTCTCAATGTCCTGGAACTTTTGTTCCACTGAAAATTAACTTTGAGGATCTTTCTCTTTTTCCTGGCGCAATGCTTGTTCTTTGGTGTCGCGGGCTATTATGGTGGAACGTTTATGGGAAGAATCTTCCTGGAACAACTTCCTATAAGTAAAATGTTTTTTTCCCAATATGGCTCCGGCTGATTCATGCAATGCTCTCATCTTGGGATTAAAATCTCCTACCCATGACAATTCTACTTCTTTATAATAACCCTTCGCATAAATGGATTTGGCAGCATTATTTATCAAAGCTGATTCAATACCGCTTTTTTGATATTTGGGCAACACTCCCAATATAACGATCCTTGACCTGTTGATCACTTTGCGCCATTTGTACCATGCAAATTTAACCTTAGCCCACCAATTGGATTTCCCATTCAAATATTTGAGGATCTGGTTTACATCAGGTATCATTACCATGAAGGCAATGGGTTTCCCTTCGAAATAGGCAAACCAAATGAACTTCTCTTCTAAAATGGGTTTCAATTTCGAAAGACTTCTACGCACGTCAACCGGGTCAATGGCAGTGAAACTCTCATGAAACTGCCATGCAACGTTATACACCTCTACAAAATCACTGACAAAACGCTCAGTTTCACTTAACTTAAAGTGTTCCAAGGAATAACCGGGCTTACTAGCTACCCAGTTCGCTATCTTGGTAAATCGCTCTGTAAGGGGCTTTGTGATGTCCAAGTGATTGCTCAGCTGTTCAAAATAGAACTCGAAACCATAATCTTCAAATAGCTTTTGATAATAGGGTGGATTATAGTTGAGTCCATATCCTGGATGAGTGAAGCCGTGAACCAGTAATCCCCAAAACCGATCATTCTCGCCAAAATTGATAGGCCCGTCCATCGCTTCCATTCCATTTTCATTCAACCATTTCTTGCATTGATCAAAGAGCATGAAAGCTGCTTTTTGGTCATTGATACACTCAAAGAAACCCATGCCGCCGGTGGGCTGATCAAATGTATGGGCTTTCTTTGCATTGATAAATGCAGCCACACGGCCTATTGGGTTATCGTTCTCATTCACCAATATCCAGCGAGCCGCTTTTCCTTCCTTCAGAAAAACATTTCTTTCCGGATCAAATACGCCTTCCAACTCGTTATCTAATGGCCTTACGTAAACATCATCATTCCTATATATGGTGGACACGCAATCCAAAAAGAGCTTTACTGATCTGCTATCCTTTACTTCTACTAATTTCATACAGTGTGCATATTTACCTTATAAAGGTATTAATAAATGGTGAGTATTATAAAGGATAAATGGATAAATTGGCCACTTTTTATAGCAAAGGACTATTGTTCATTTCATCTGTATTTTTCGATGAAGTCACCTTTTTATGTGACGAAATCTGAACTATTGTTGATAATTAGGGCTTTATTAATTAGGATACGAGGTGTTTTTTTTCTAATTTTAATTGAAAGTATGTCTAAAAAGTAGTGCTAGGAACTAAATTCGTATATCGTTTTTCCCTTTATCTATTTATCGGTTGGATAGCTGTAACTTCTCTGTATATCCATACTTATGAAACAGTTGAAGTGGTTCCAACCTCTTCCCCAACCTTTACAATACCTAAGCGTGATAGGATGGACCTTGCCATGCAACAGGAGTTTGACAGGACGAAGGATCCTGTTTTAGGGTATGTCCCTAGAGAGAGATTATACCAGGCATTTTTGTACGCTGAGGAATTAAGAAATAACACGGATGGAAAAGCTGCAATTACCGGACTCAGTTGGCAAGAGCGTGGACCTAATAATGTAGGAGGACGGACCAGGGCAATATGGATAGACCTGTCAGATAACACGCACAAAACTGTGTGGGCTGGAGGAGTAGGAGGTGGGTTGTGGAAAACTTCTGATATCACAGCTTCTAGTCCTGATTGGACACCAGTAAATAATTTTTTCGATAACTTGGCCATTACCACCATTGTACAGGATCCCTCCAGTCATACAACCATGTATTTCGGCACTGGGGAAGGTTGGTATAACGGAGATGCAGTGACCGGGGATGGAATATGGAAATCTACTGATGGTGGCTCCACATGGACACAACTTTCAAGCACTGCAGGAGTTTCAAATTTTGAATTTGTACAGAAGATAGTGATCGATGGGAGCAGTAAAATATATGCGGCAACAAGGAGTAATACCAACTCATTAGGTGGTATCATGATGTCTTCAAATGGAGGCACTTCATGGACACGGTATGATGGCGATGGAACTTCTCCGGATGGAGCTGCAGATGTTGAAATTGCTGCCAATGGAGACATATATGCAAGTTTTGGGATCATGTATTCTGATGGTATCTATAAATCTACGAACTCAGGAAGCAGTTGGACAAATGTATGGTCCAACTCAAATGCACAGCGTATAGAACTCGCTTGTGCACCCTCCAATTCGGATGTAGTATATGCTGTTACGCAAAGAGGATCTACTTATGGTTTATTCAATATTTACAAGACAATTAACGGTGGAAGTGGTTGGACAGCTGTAACAAAACCAACGTGGCATGATCAAGGAAGTTGTAGTAGTACCTCCTCTGATTTTACCAGAAGCCAGGGATGGTATGACCTTGCTGCTGCTGTTGATCCCAATGATGAAGATAGGGTGATGGTAGGCGGCGTTGACATCATGGCTTCTTCTGATGGGGGGAGCACCTGGTCGCAGATATCGAATTGGGCAAGTAGTTGTTTTCAATATGTACATGCCGACCAACATGCTATCATTTTCGCACCTAACCAATCCGACACAGTCTATTTCGGAAATGACGGAGGCGTGTATATGAGTGTAAATGGTTCTGCAAGTACACCAACTATTACTAGAAAGGACTCAACATACCGTACTACACAATTCTATGCTTGCGCGATGCATCCGACCCGGAATTCCAATTATTTTTTAGCAGGAGCCCAGGATAATGGTACACAGTCGTTTTCATCTGTAGGGATACAAGGAACCACTGAAGCTACCGGAGGTGACGGAGCTTTTTGCCATATTGATCAAAATCAAACGAATTACCAGTTTGCCTCTTATGTGTACAATAATTTCTTTAGGTCTACCAATAGCGGAACCAACTGGTCATATATTAGTTTGGGCTATACCGGACAATTCATCAATCCAAGCGATTATGATAATACCCAAAATAAGATGTACTCAGCTCACTGGGCAGGATATTATCTAAGGTGGAACAATCCCCAATCGGGAACTACCAAGAACAATGTTTCAGTTTCGCAGTTTAGCAGTGGCTATGTGTCGGCGGTTACCGTTTCGCCCAATATCGATAATAATGTATACTTTGGCCTTGAGAATGGCAGGATCGTTAAAGTTACAGGAGCCAACACGGGTGCTTCTAAGTCAGGAACTAATCTTACTTCTGGCTCCATGCCTTCATCATCTACAGTATCAAGCATTGAAATTGAAGATGGAGATGAAAACCACATGTTGGTTACATTTTCTAACTATGGAGTCAATTCTGTTTGGGAATCAACCGATAATGGTTCAAGTTGGACATCCGTTGAAGGGAACTTGCCCGACATGCCAATTCGCTGGGCATTATTTAGCCCTATTAGCTCTACCCAGGCATTAGTAGCTACTGAGTTAGGAATTTGGTCGACCAATAACCTAAATGGGGGTTCAACCAACTGGCAGCCCTCAAATGGAGGATTTGCCAACGTGCGAACAGATATGCTGCAAATAAGATCATCTGATAGTTCTATGATCGCAGCAACCCATGGAAGGGGATTATTCTTTTCCAATTCATTTTCAGCAAGCAGTGGATCAGCGTTACCAATTACCTTGGCCAGCTTTGAAGGGCGATCAAAAGGGAATTACAATCTGCTTAGTTGGATAACATCAACGGAAAGCAACCATAGAGGATTCCAATTGCAGAAAGCAGATAATGGCAAGGATTTTAGTTTTGTTGCCTTTATTCAAGGTGCAAGCAATTCAACTGAAGATAGGCATTATCATTATAAGGATCATAGTGTAAAAAGCAGAATTACTTATTACAGATTGAAATCTATTGATCTTGATAATAGTGAGTCATTTTCAGATATTATTGCAGTTGAAAACATTGATGAGCAGCCTACTACTATTATTTCAGCAACCCCCAATCCTTTTGTTAATGATATTCACCTCACATTCAATCGCCCTTTAACATCGAAAGCTGTATTTACCTTGATCGATATTTCAGGAGAGCGTATTGCCTCTTTTACTTCAAATAATGAGAATAGTGCTGACGTTTCAGTAAAATTTGATGTGGCCGACCTACCGGCAGGCATCTATTTCTTAAAAGTCACTTCAGGCGAATTAAACATACTGCATAAGTTGTTAAAATTGTAGCTGCTTTTCCTTCACCATTTTTGAAAAGGAGGAGATTTTTATTTGTTTTACATCTTAGAAAGATGAGTTGTGACCAATATCATTCATGAATAAATTTAGCTTATGATCCCCAAGATAACCTCTATGGAGGAATACCATGCAGAGTATAAAAGAAGCCTGGAAGATCCGGATGGATTTTGGGCAGTTATTGCTGACCAATTTAAATGGAGACAAAAATGGGACACTGTCCGTTCCGGAGATTTTTCTGATTTGAATATTTCATGGTTTAAGGGTGGGAAGTTAAATATTTCAGAAAACTGTTTGGATCGGCATTTGGATACACAAGAGGACAAAGCGGCGATTATTTGGGAGCCCAACAACCCTGATGAAGAAGGGATCAAATTGAGTTACAGAGAATTGCATACAGAGGTATGTAAATTCTCTAATGTGCTTTTGAATAATGGAGTTAAAAAAGGAGATCGGGTTTGCATATACATGCCAATGGTTCCTGAGTTGGCAATTGCTGTACTGGCATGTGCCAGGATTGGCGCAATACATTCAGTAGTATTTGGCGGATTCTCCGCAAAATCTCTGGCAGACAGGATCAATGACGCATCTTGTGCTCTATTGATAACTGCTGATGGCACAATGCGTGGCTCAAAGGAAGTGGATTTGAAAAGAATCTCTGATGAAGCTATGAACAACACCCCTTCCATCAAGACATGTATCGTATTGCAGCGGACGTTCACTGAAATATCTATGAAAGAAGGAAGAGATATATGGTATCACGATGAAATGAAAGATGCATCTGCTGACCACGAAGTTGTAGTTGTTGATGCTGAAGACCCATTGTTTATCCTTTACACATCCGGCTCTACCGGAAAGCCCAAAGGGATATTACATACTACCGCAGGTTATATGGTATATGCGGCCTATTCTTTTTTGAATGTATTTCAATATGAGCCCAACGACATCTATTGGTGCACTGCTGACATTGGGTGGATCACTGGCCACTCTTATATAGTGTATGGGCCATTGCTCAATGGGGCGACTACGTTAATGTTTGAAGGAATACCCACCTATCCTGATGCAGGCAGATTTTGGGATGTGGTGGCCAAGTATAATGTTTCTATTTTCTATACTGCCCCAACAGCCATTCGTGCTTTGCAGGCATATGGATTGGAATATGTACAGGGAAAGGAGTTGGATTCACTAAGAATATTGGGAACAGTAGGGGAGCCTATCAATGAAGAAGCATGGCAATGGTATCATAAGTATGTAGGTAAAGAGAGATGCCCTATTGTAGACACCTGGTGGCAGACAGAGACAGGTGGTATCTTGATCTCCCCATTAGCTGGGATCACACCTTTGAAACCATCATTTGCAACCTTACCACTACCCGGAATTCAACCTGCCATTGTAGATCACAGTGGCAACATTCTCGAGGGGAATGATATTGAAGGGAACCTTTGCATGATAGATCATTGGCCTGGACTGACCAGAACATTATATGGAGATCATGAGCGGTTCAAAGAGACTTATTTTAGTGCTTATCCCGGCAAATATTTTACGGGAGATGGTTGTAAGCGTGATGAAGATGGATTTTATCGCATCACCGGCAGGGTGGATGATGTGATGAATATCTCCGGCCACCGGATCGGTACAGCAGAAGTGGAAAATGCAATAGATGAGCATGATAGTGTTTGCGAGACCGCTGTAGTGGGATTCCCCCATGACATAAAAGGGCAGGGGATCTATGCCTATGTAGTATGTTATGAGCAACCTGGGAGCGAAGATACTATGCGTGGAGAGATCAATACCATTGTCAATGAGATCATAGGCCCGATTGCAAGGCCAGATAAGATACAATTTGTAGAAGGGCTTCCCAAAACCCGTTCCGGTAAGATAATAAGGCGCATTTTACGAAAAGTGGCAGAAGGAAATACTTCAGATCTTGGTGATACGTCTACTTTGCTGAACCCTGATGTAGTGGAAGATATCAAGGGAGGGGCAATGTGATCGTTTATTGAAGAAACCCTTTTTGATTACTTCTTATACTTTTCTTCATATAAATTCACCCAATCGTCCACTGACATTTTTTTCATCAGCTCGCCGATCAATTGGTAAGGTATTTCGTCCATTTTTTTGAAACGCACGCAACTTTTACCCATATCCGGCTTATGAGAGCATTGTTTTGCATATTCAGTTGTAAACCAATCGTATAGAATTGGTGAAGCATACATGCCCATATGGTAAAACCCAATGAAATGCTTCTGGGAAGCAATATTCGCAAAGGGTAATGGGTCAGATGGTTTGCAATGATAGCCAGAAGGATACAGATCGTGAGGCACAATATACCCTATCATACCATAATTCATTTGCTCAATGAAGCCCTTGGGAAGATTGTTGAGTATGGTCTCCCTGAGTTTATTGAAAGAGGCAATTCTTTCTACAGGGATTTGTTCAATATAATCCTTTACAGTTGTTGTTTTTATTTGCATTACCTAGTAAACATGGAATACTTTTGGATAGTTCAATAATGACCGGTAAAAGGGTTACTTATTATCTTTTCTTAAATACCAGCTAATAATAAATAACACTCCCAGTGCGATGATAAGAAGGGTTAAGACAAATGTGCTTACAAAGAAATTGTTCCCATGGAAATTGAAAAAATATAACATGCCAAAGCCCAGTAGAGTAATGATGATTCCTCCTATCAATTCCCATTTCCATGCAACGTAATTAAATGCCAACAGGACCAACCAAGGTAAAGCATTGGGGCTATTTTTAATGACACCTCCCAAACCACCACCAAAACCCTCAGATCCTGAGAGCAAGGCAAAAGTAAAAACCAAGATGCTCAGGGCCAACAATGCGATCCTTGAGAAATACCGTACAATATTGGCTACTGAGAACTTCTTTGAATCATCCATACTATACAAGATTTTACTATCAACGTCTTTTCAACGTTGTTATATCAGATAATTTTTATTCAGCACAAATTTAATCATATAGTTTTATGATGCTAATGTGTTCTGCTGAATAATAAAGTGGACTGAATTTACTTCAAGATAACTCTTAAGAGGTAAATATAATAATGTTGATAAGGATAAGGAAGAGATAAAATGCAAATAATATAATGGCACGGTTGTTTGCAAAGAATTGAAGTGTGGGAATTTTGCCTTGAAAAATTGCACGAAGTGGGTTCTTTTGTACTCTAATTTTAGTAACTATTCTCAAAATGCTAGTTTTTGGTTTAGTTCAATTAATTTGTAATTATATTACTATTATATTTTCTGAGTCACACTATTTATTACAAAGTCTTACATATGTAAGATTCTGAATATTTATGGTGATCGTCTTGATAAGGGATCAGAAGGGGGAATTGGAATCTCTAAAAACAATACATGTTCTCACCAATTAGCTTGTCAGCAACCCTTCGGCGGGCATCTTTGGTATTGATGGGGTCTGCTTTAGTAAATCGTTTTATGCCCATTAGCATCATGCGCATCTCATCGCCTTCAGCAAATGAAGCGATAGCATTTCTGCCGGACACATTCACCTGGGCGCTTGCATCATTAATGAATACTTGCATCATGTCAATATATAAAGCGCATTCTTTTTCTGATTTTTGGGCTACCAGTTTTTGGCACCTTAATAAAGCAGATTCACTGGCATAAGTAGCTATGATCATATCAGCGATATCTGTTATGATCTCCTGCTCTCCGCTCAGCTTTTGCATGAATTTCTGCGCGGCAGCCCCAGCAGTGAGTAAAACAGCTTTCTTAAGGTTTTGAACGATTTTTATCTGTGTATCGAAGGGCCCATCAGTACTTGCACTCATATCAGGGATAGACATTAACTCAGTTTGTATAGCTTTAGCCCCTCCCAGCAGGTCCAGTTCCCCTTTCATAGCTCTTTTTAGTAGCATGTCCACGATCAGAAGCCGATTAATTTCATTTGTTCCTTCAAAGATTCGGTTAATCCTTGCATCTCTGTATGCCCGCGCCATGGGATATTCTTCTGAATAGCCATATCCCCCATACACCTGAACTCCCTCGTCGATGATCCAATCTAAATTCTCTGAACCAAGGACCTTCAGGATCGCACATTCTACAGCATATTCCTTGGCTCCGCCGAGTAAGGCATCTCCATAGCTTTTCCCTTCATCCAGTATATCTTTACGTTTAGTGTTTATATAATTACTTGTGCGGTACAATGCAGATTCCATGGCAAATATTTTGATTGCCTGTTCTGCAAGTTTATGCTTGATCGCTCCAAATCCTGAGATCGCTTGTTTAAATTGTTTTCGCTCATTCGCATATGAAATAGATAATGAAGATGCTCTTTTTGCACCACCCAAAGCTGCTGCACAGAGTTTGAATCGACCGATATTTAGAATATTAAAGGCAATCAGGTGACCTTTACCGATCTCTCCTAAGACGTTTTCGGCAGGGACTTTACAATCTTCAAGGAACACAGCACATGTTGAAGAGCCTTTAATGCCCATCTTATGCTCCTCTTCGCCTACAGTTAATCCTTCCATCTCACGTTCCAGGATGAATCCAGTAAATTTGTCACCATCTACCTGAGCAAATACAATAAAGATATCTGCAAATCCGGCATTGGTAATCCATATTTTTTGACCTGTGAGTATGTAATGCTTACCATCCTTTGTGGGTGCTGCCATCGTGGTAGAGGCAAGGGCATCAGAGCCTGAATTGGGTTCCGTGAGGCAATAGCTGGCTTTATATTCACCGGATGCAAGTTTAGGAAGGTATTTCTTCTTTTGGTCTTCGGTACCGAAATATAAGATGGGTAACGTACCGATTCCGCAATGGGTCATATATGAAACGGGAAATGAGTGCCCCCCACCTAAAGCTTCTGCTACCATGGTCCCGGTGTTAAAATCTTTGCCAAATCCACCAAATTCTTCTGGTACAGAAATACCCAACAATCCTATTTCCCCTGCTTTTTCCATTAATGAGACCATCAGGCCTTTTTCTTGCTTGTCGATCTTATCAAGGTGGGGATACACTTCTGCATCAAGAAATTGACCACACATATCAACGATCATTTTCTCTTCTTCATTGACTTCCTCAGGGATATACACCGATTTGGGGTCAGATTCTTTGATCAAAAATTCACCACCCTTCGGAATACCACTATCATTTGATTCCATGAAATTTGATTTAAGTTTTAATTTATCAGCTCTATGATCCCTGCAACACCTTGCCCACCTCCAACACAGGCAGTTACCATTCCATATTTTTTGTTTCTACGTCTCAGCTCATTAATTAGTTGCACTGTTAATTTGCAGCCGGTACATCCTAAGGGATGGCCTAAAGCTATAGCGCCACCATTTACATTTACCTTTTCAGGATCCATATTCAATTCCCTGATCACTGCCAATGATTGTGAAGCAAATGCTTCATTCAATTCAATAAGGTCAATATCCGTAAGCTTCAATCCTGCTTTTTTAAGGGCGAGAGGGACAGCTGATATGGGCCCTATACCCATTATTCTAGGATCTACACCTGCTATTTCCGATACAATTAATCTAGCCAAAGGCTTGATCTTGAGTTCCTTTACCATTTTCTCTGACATAACAATTACAAAAGCAGCACCATCTGACATCTGTGAAGAATTTCCAGCAGTAACTGTACCATTTGCCGCGAAGACAGGCTTTAATTTTGCAAGTGCTTCAATAGTCGTATCGGCTCTGGGGCCCTCATCAGTGTCAACTGTAAATGATCTTTTACTCTTTTTGCCTTGATCCATGAAGATCTCTTCAACTTCAATGGGCAGTATCTGATCTTTGAAGTACCCTTTTTCCAAAGCATTTAAAGCTTTCATGTGCGAGTGGTAGGCAAATTCATCCTGATCTTCTCTTGAGATCTTATAATCTTTGGCCACCTCTTCAGCAGTTAAACCCATGCTCAAATAGTAGTTAGGGAACTTTTTGGCTACATTATAGTTGGGCGCAGTTTTCCATCCTGCGGTTGGAACTAATGACATTGATTCGGTTCCCCCTGCAATAATACAATCGGCCATCGAAGACCTGATCTTTGCGGAAGCAACTGCGATAGCCTCTACTCCTGAAGCACAATAGCGGTTGATCGTCATACCCGGCATTTCTTGCCCAAGGGCCATTAGAGAGATCATCCGTCCTATCTGTAACCCTTGCTCTGCTTCAGGGACAGCGTTCCCAACTATCACATCATCCACTTTTTCTTTTTCGAGTTGAGGAACTGATTCCACTAAATGTTGAATTACGTTCACCGCCAGGTCATCTGAACGGGTAAATCGGAATCCCCCTCGAAGGGCTTTCCCAACTGCAGTTCTAAATCCGGCTATTATATATGCTTCCATTATTATAATGTAAATTATCTAATTAATTTCTCAATGGTTTTCCAGTTGTCAATATACTTTGTATCCTTTCCAATGTCTTCTTTTCACCAGTTAAGGACAAGAATGCTTCTCTTTCCAGATCCAATAAATATTGTTCCGATACTTGAGTAGGTGATGATAGATCACCTCCACTCATTACGTAGGCCAGCTTCTCAGTTATTAATTTGTCATGTTCTGACATGTAATTTGCCATAAAAAAACCGTTGGCACCAGCCAAAAATGCCCCCAGGGCCTCTTGCCCCAGCACTTTAATATCATTTCTAGGTGCAGGTTGAGAGTATCCTTTATCAGCCATTTCTATTACTGCCTGTTTTGCCGTAGCGATCAGCCGATCTTTATTTATAGTTATACTATCCCTTCCTTTTTTAAAGATATTAAAGTCAAAAGCCTCATGGGCTGAAGTGGCTACTTTTGCAGTTGCAATGGTAAGTAGATAGTTTTGTAGATTTGGTAATTTGGTATCCCCTTCATAGAAGTTATCCGAAGCACGGACCACCAATTCCTTTGTGCCCCCGCCTGCGGGTATCAATCCAACCCCTACTTCAACAAGGCCAATATATGTTTCAGCCGCTGCCTGAACTTTGTCAGCATGCAGGCATAACTCACAGCCTCCACCCAGGGTTAAACCATGTGGTGCTGCCACCACAGGAATAGGGGAGTATTTGATGCGCATCATTGCATTTTGGAACATCCTGATGGCCACATCAATTTCATCATATTCCTGATCAGCAGCAAGCATGAAGATCATCCCGATATTCGCCCCGGCTGAGAAATTCTGTCCTTCATTTCCTACCACCAACCCTTTAAAATCACATTCTGCTATTTCTATAGCCTTGTTAATGCCCTCAAGTACTTCACCTCCAATGGTATTCATTTTGGTATGGAATTCAAGGTTAATCACTCCATCACCAATATCAATTACAGAGGTCCCTGAATTTTGCCAAACTACTTTATTAGATTTTAAGTTGTCCAGAAGTACAAATTCCTCTTTCCCTGGGATGTCCTTGTATGAAGTAGAGCCAGGATCATAATATTGTGTCTTGCCATCTTTTATCTGATAGAAGGATTTGCAACCTGCCTTCACCATGTCTTCTACCCATTTCGCAGGTTTATGGCCGCTTGCAGCTATCATCTCCAGCGATTTTTTCACGCCGACAATATCCCAGTGCTCAAATGGCCCCACTTCCCATGCAAATCCAGAGCGCATTGCATCATCTATCTTATACACTTCATCCGCTATTTCAGGTATCCGGTGAGATACATATAAAAACAGAAGACCTAAGAACTTTCTATAGAAATCACCTGCTTTATCTTTTCCTTTGGATAGTACGGCCAATCGTTCTTTTAGGTCATCAATACCCTTGGCAGTACCAATGGTAGCGAATTTCGCTTTTTGTTTGGGCTGGTATTCAAAGGTTTTGATGTCCAATGCGAGGATCTCGCTTTTCCCATCTTTTTTTATCTTTTTATAGAATCCTTGTCCTGTTTTATCTCCAAGCCATTTATTTTCAACCAGTTTATTGGCAAAGTCTGGCACTTTGAACATATCCCTTTGCTCGTCATCCGGACAGTTTTCATAGATGTCGTTGGCCACTTTTACTAAAGTATCCATCCCGACAATATCGCTAGTTCTAAATGTGGCAGACTTGGGTTTACCGCTTACCGGACCAGTGAGGGTATCTATTTCCTCAACAGTAAGTTCCATTTCCTTCATTAGGTTGAAGATGGCCATAATGGAAAACATACCTACCCTGTTTGCGATAAAGGCGGGTGTATCTTTACATTGAACAGGAGTTTTTCCAAGAAAAAGATCTCCATAATGGGTCAGGAATTCCAGGGTTTCTGGAGAGGTTTTTTCTGAAGGTATTATTTCCAACAATTGGAGATAGCGGGGAGGGTTGAAAAAATGGGTCCCACAAAAATGAGTCTGGAAGTTTTCAGACCTCCCTTTCAACATCATATTCACCGGAATTCCGGAGGTATTAGTGGTGATAAAACTGTTTTCTTTCCTGAATTGATCGACTTTTTCGAATATGGAGATTTTGATTTCCAGATTTTCTATAACCGCTTCAATGATCCAGTCAGCATCTTTAATGTCCTGCATATTATCTTCAAAATTCCCGGTAGTTATCCTTGAAGCATAGCCAGACTTGTAAATAGGGGACGGGTTAGAGCTTAAGCAATTCGCTAGCGCATCATTTACGATCCTGTTTTTTACTATTGGATCAGAGATCTTATGCCCTTTTTTCTTTTCGAGATCGTTGAGTTCATTGGGAGATATATCAAGGAGGAGCACTTTAACACCAATTCCTGCAAAGTGACAGGCAATGCGTGATCCCATAATTCCGGATCCCAATATTGCTACTTGTTTTATATGGTGATTCATAATAGGGTTATTACTATTGCAATTTAATCTTCATAGATCTTATCTATTTCTTCTTTGTATTTTTCAAGAATGATCTTCCTCTTCAGTTTCAAGGTAGGGGTAAGCTCACCACTATTCACAGACCATTCATCAGCCACCAATTTGAATTTCTTGATCTGTTCTACACGGTTGAAATTAGGGTTGTACTTTTCCATCACCTTTTCATAACGTTCAATGACTGTGGGATGTCCCACCATTTCAGCATGGGAACTTACTTTTATCCCCTTCTTTTCACACCATTCTTTTAAATTGTCGAATGCTGGCATGATCAGGGCACTAACGAATTTCTTATATTCTCCCACTACGATCAACTGCTCAACGAAGTAGGATTCTTTCAATTTGTTTTCAACCAACTGGGGAGCTACATATTTTCCGCCAGAAGTTTTAAATATCTCCTTTTTCCTATCGGTGATCTTCAGGTACTTCTCATCAATAAAGGTGCCAATATCTCCTGTATGGAACCATCCCTCCTTGTCGATCACTTCGTCCGTCAAATCTTGTCTTTTATAATATCCTAGCATGATGTTTGGTCCTTTACAGAGTATTTCCCCATCTTGAGCAATGGCAACTTCTATATCATCTATGATGGGGCCCACAGTACCAAAGTGCCGGTCATACTCTTCATACCTATTGACCGATATTACTGGAGATGTTTCTGTAAGGCCATATCCTTCAAGGACATGTATATTCCCAGCTGTGAAGACCCTAGCCAATCGAGGCTGCAATGCGGCACTTCCTGATACAATGGTAATTACGTTCCCTCCAAGGGCTTCCCTCCATTTGCTAAATATCAGTTTGTTGGCTATTTTTAATTTTGTCTCATACCACCAGCCATTTTTCCCATTATATTCGTATTCCAATCCCATGTTCAGTGCCCAGAAGAACAAGGTTTTCTTAATACCATGCAGGTCCAATCCTTTGGCTAGAATTTTGTCATATACCTTTTCCAGAAGTCGTGGAACCGTTGAAAAGAGGTGAGGCTTTACATCTTTTAGGTTTTCACCAATTGTTTCCATTGATTCAGCATAATATATCGAAACCCCTTGGGACATATAAAGATAGGTGAGCATTCTTTCAAAGACATGGTTGAGTGGCAGAAAGCTGAGAACACGGTGTTGTTTGTCTATAGGAAGCAAGGGAGTACATGCCACGACATTACTAATGATATTGTTGTGGGAGAGCATTACACCTTTTGGTTCTCCTGTAGTTCCAGAAGTATAGATGATCGTTGCCAGATCATCCGGTTTGATAGACTTTCTTGAATTGTCGATTTCTTTGTGGTTGATCTCATCAGCAACATTCAAGAATTTTGTCCAATGATCTGCGCCTTCAATTTTATCAAATGTATATATCGCTGTTAGAGAAGGCACCTCACTTTTTATGTTTTGGACCTTCTGGTACAATTCCTGGTCAGAGACAAATACGATCTTGACATTGGCATGGTTGAATATAAACTTAAACTCTTGCTCGCTTATGGTAGGGTAAATTGGCACATTGATAGCACCAATTTGGAGGATTCCAATATCTACAAAATTCCATTCCGGCCTATTATTTGAAATGATGGCAATTTTATCCTCTTTTTGGATTCC
Source organism: uncultured Chitinophagales bacterium (assembly GCA_964572485.1). Taxonomy (GTDB): domain Bacteria; phylum Bacteroidota; class Bacteroidia; order Chitinophagales; family CAZNGA01; genus CAZNGA01. Next base: position 16,983 of record CAZNGA010000005.1, on the reverse strand, counting down.
AAGTTTTATCAGGGCTGAACTTACTTTATTAGCTTGGTCAATGAAATCCTGGGTACTATATTTCTTCCATTGCCCATTCTCTTTTGCTACAAGTGCTTCTGGTTGAGCAAAATGATTTAATTGATAATCAGGAATATCAAAAAGACATTTGATCTCCATTCTTTCAGGAATTATTTTCAACAAATTACGATATATTTTAGTGGAAGTTACGTTGGACCCTATATATTTTTGGCCACAAGAAAGGACTAATATTATATGAGCTGATTATTTCCTAATTGAGGGACAGGACAAGGAGGGTGTATGAGTAAGGAAGTCAAAAAGAAGAGGAAAGGAGAAGAAAGGAAAGGCTGTTGCCAAATAATTATTATTTTTCCCCTTGGGGGAGCGGGACATCCCCCCACAACAAATTACGATTTTTTGAACGAATAAAAAGAAACAGTTTTCGCTAAAAAGTTACACCTAAGTTAGGTGTGAATGTGGGTGAGTGTTTGATCGAGGAGAAAAAAGTTGGGGGACAATTACTCTTTGACTGCGAATATCTCTATTTCAATATTCACCATGGGATAGATCCTCTTATCACCAAATGAAGAAGCCGCCTTGTAATGAAGTCCCCATTGAGTTCTATCGATATTGAAATTTGCAGTGGTCACAATCTCATTATCGCGTAATTCAATGAAAGCAGGGAAAGTGATCATTTTTGTAGAATCCATCATTGTCAGGTTCGCACTTATTTCATGAGTAGCGGGGTTTTGGTTGGTAGCGTCATGCTTTTCAGGATCCACTTCGGAAGTATTTGCAGTGATTGGGACAACTTTAAGTATCTCAACAGTTGTTGTTTGATACTTTTCGACATTAAAGAAATCGTCATCCATAAGATGGGAGGTTAGCTTCACACCTCTCTTTTCTTTCATGTCTGTCACTTTAAGTGAACGCATATCAATGATCACATTTCCAGATTCAATTTGATCATTTTGAACAGAGAGTTTTCCTTCATTCAATCTTAATATGCCTTTATGCTGGCCAATTACTTTTGTGCCTACCCATTTGATAATACTTTTTTCAGCATCAATAGTATAGACCTCCATAGTTTCAACGGCCTGAACAACTTCTTTGGCTTCAACGGCTTGTACATTAAAACTTTCAGGATTATTACTACAACTTTGGAAAAGCAGAAATGGTAATGAGATCAGGATAATTGTTTTGCAATTCATAGAAATACTAATCTTGATTATAAAAATGGTTCTTTTTCAATAATGCAAAAACTCGACCCAAGATATACTCACATGATCATAGGGTTAATGGATACCTTTCATCGCTCTGTTAAGTAAAGGGGACAATAGTAAGATGGCAACTCCCGTACCTAACATAATTATCGTGATAAAGGGATACAATTCAAGATCATATTTATGCAAAATACCTTCCATAACACCCGCAAAATAATTTCCAGCGGCAAAACTCGCCATCCACAAACCCATCACAAAAGAGCCGAGTTTAGCAGGTGCCAACTTGGTGATCATGGATAATCCAATAGGAGAAAGCATCAATTCACCTAAAGTAAGAAACAAGTAAACTGCTACCAACCACAATGGTGAAACTAAATTACCACCTTGCGCATTATTATTTGCAAGTGTCATTATCCAAAAAGCAAGGGCACCCAAGAACATTCCTAAAGCAAATTTTATCGGAGTGCGGGGATTGAACTTAATGGCATCCAATTTTAACCACAGTATTGAAAATAGTGGAGCGAAAATCAAAATAGCCATTGGGTTAATATTTTGAAACCATGTAGCCGGAATTTCCCAAGAGCCAATCATTCGGTTCGTATTTTCAGAAGCGAATAGATTCATTGTACCACCGGCTTGTTCAAAACCGGCCCAAAATACAATATTGAAGAAGGCAAGTACTAAAATTACGATCATTCTACTCCACTCATCGGCACTTTTAGTGCCTCTGACAATGACAACCGCCATACCTGCGAGAAGTGCAATAAATCCAATCGTTACAATGATACTGGTGATACTGTCTGGTATCATCCCCCAAATGTAGATGACACCATAAGTTGCCACAACCAAACCGATAGAGTAAAGAATGATATCTATCCAGTCTTTCTTATCTAAAAGAAATTTATCAGAGGAAGATTTAGGGGGTAACCCATGTTGTTCTAATGTCTTTTCCCGGGCAGCGAGCCATAAAACACTTAAAATCAAACCAACGCCTGCAGTAAAATAACCCCATCCCCAGTGAACATTCTCTCCTAAGGAACCTGCAATAAATGGCCCAAGAATGGCGCCAAGGTTGATTCCCATATAGAAAATATTGAAGGCAGAATCTTTTCTCGGATCATTATCCTCATAGAAATCACCTACTATTGTTGAAATATTTGGTTTAAAGAACCCATTTCCAATAATCAGTACACCCAACCCAAAATTGAAGAGAAATAAACGTGATTCAGTATCAAGCGAATTGATCATAAAAGCACTTGCTGCTAAGAGGAATTGGCCAATGGCCATTACGATCCCACCAATTAATACAGTTTTCCGTTTTCCTAAAAAATTATCTGCAACCCATCCTCCAAGAATAGGAGTAAGATATACCAATCCTGTAAAAACAGCATAAAGTTCAAGGGCAGCCTGGCGATCTAAGCCAAATCCTCCATTTACCAATTTTGCGGTTAGATAAAGAGTTAAAAGGGCACGCATGCCGTAGTAACTGAATCTTTCCCACATTTCGGTTGCAAACAATGTGTAAAGTCCTTTTGGATGGCCGGTTTTTGTAATTTCTGACATAATTAATTTGGGTTAATATTACATTTTTGTTTAATAACTTCTTTAGAGTGCTTACTATAGCCTATCTATTAAATTAGTTTGGCAAAGGTAATAAAACTCTATTGGAGTTTCAAAACTAGTCTAGCTTATAAATGAGGCTCATAAATTCTCCAGGATGTAATTAGTGAGTTTGGTATACAACTGCCAACGGGTAACCCCTCCATAAATACTGTGATTCTTATCAGGATAAATGGCCATATCAAACTGCTTATTTGACTTCACCAATGCACCAATCAATTCAGCGCTATTTTGAAAATGCACATTATCATCTGCCGTGCCATGAATTATGAGAAAATTACCTCTTAACTTATCTGTGAAGTTCAATGGAGAACCTGCTTCATAACCTTCTGGATTTTCCTTCGGAGTACGCATGAACCTTTCCGTATAAATAGTGTCATAGAATTTCCAATGGCTGACTGGTGCTACTGCTATAGCCATCTTAAACACATCTGCTCCCTTAGTGATGCATAGGGCAGAGGTGTACCCACCATAACTCCATCCCCAGATGCCTATTCTCTCCGGATCTACATATTTAAGAGAGGAAAGATATTTTGCTGCTTCAATTTGATCTGTGGTTTCATATTGGCCTAGTTTGAGGTATGTCATTTTTTTAAAGTCTTCTCCTCTGCCTCCCGTTCCACGGTTGTCTACCGAAACAATAATATATCCCTTTTGGGCCAGATGTTGATACCACATATAACCCCTGCTGTCGAAACGATTGGTGACCGTCTGACTGCCAGGACCTCCATATACGTACATCAATACAGGGTATTTTTGTTTAGGATCAAAATTGTGGGGTTTGACCATCCACCCATTTAATTGGACACCTTCAGAAGTCTTAAAATCAAAGAATTCCTTTTTCGTCAATGGATATTTTCCCAATACTTCTTTTAAGGACTCATTGTCTTCCAAAATGCGCAGTTTGTCACCATCGGAAGTATATAAAGCAACTTCAGTAGGGGTGGTGACATTTGAAAAATAACCTAAGAATTTAGAGTGATCAACTATGAATTTTGCACTATTGTACCCCTTTTTTTTCATCAATTGAGTTTTCTTCTTTCCATCTAGGGTAATACTGTAAACATATTTCTCAAGTGGGGATTTGTCATACGCCTGATAAAAGACAAGACCTTTTATTTCATCAACTCCATAAAGGGAAGACACCTCCCATTCTCCTTGAGTGATCTGATTGGCAAGTTTCCCATCTAACGAATACAAATAGATATGATTATATCCGCTCTTTTCACTCGTCCATATGAAATGCTGGTTGTCTTTCAGGAAAGTAAGATCATTGGTTATGTCTATGTATGCTTTGTTTTCTTCTGTCAATATGACCTTTGTTGAATTATTTGAAATATCTGCGAAAAGTAGTTCCAGGTGATTCTGGTGCCGATTCATCCGTTGAATTGCTAGCATTGAGGGATCTTGAGTCCACTTTATGCGAGGGATGTATTGATCCTTTTCAGCTCCGATATCAATGGTCGATGTTTTATTTTGTTTGAGGTCAAACACATGAATAGTGATTATGGCATTCTCTTCCCCGGCCTTTGGATATTTAAATGTATTGTTTTCAGGGTATAAAGTTCCATAATTGGGCATAGTATATTCCTTAACCCTACTTTCGTCAAATCTATAAAAAGCGATCTTACTGCCATCCGGCGCCCAGAAAAATGCCCTGGTAAATCCAAATTCCTCTTCATATACCCAATCTGTAGCCCCATTTATAATTTCATTGTTTTTTCCATCAGCAGTTACCTGAGTTTCTGTGTTCTTGTCCAGATCTTTGATGAAGATATTATTATCTCTAACAAAAGCTACCATAGATCCGTCAGGTGAAAATTTAGCATAACGCTGTTTTCCTCCTTCTGAAAGGGGAGATAACTTTTGTTGTTTCCTATCCCAAATATAGTTGGACTCCTTGGTCGAATAACGGTAGATGGTCTCAGAAGCTGTGGAAAGAAGGATCTTCGATTCATCATCGCAGAAAGCATAATTCCCAAAGGGAATAACTTTAGGATCAGCTTCTTCTGTTACAGGTTTCAACCATTCGCCTTTAAATATAGTATCTGAAGGTGTTCCGCTAACGATCTCATATTCAAGGATATCGGTGGCAGCAGAATTCTTATTTCTTTGCAATTTGCAGTAATGCAGGCCATCTTTCAATGATCTGAATCCCCAAACATATTTGGCAGAAAATTTACGTTTGTTGAATATATCATCCAGGGTAATTGTAGTTTCTGAGCTTTGAGCATATACAATATTATTGACCGTGCCCAAATAGACCATATAAATAATGAGAGGGATAATAATTTTCATCTTGTTTTTCATGATACCATACCTATTTTTAAGCATTATTGTGAAAATATCTATATTTAATGTTCCTACAAAGGAAATGAAAACCAAGGAGAAAATATGAGTTTAGGACCTATAACTTTTGGAATCGTTGAGAGACTGAGACAAATTGTTGGGGATAAGTATTTATCCGTTGACCGGGAGGTACTTGAGAAATATTCTCGTGATGAAACAGAGGACCTCTCCTATATTCCTGACATTGTTCTTCTACCCGGATCAACTAAGGAGATCAGCCAAATCCTAAAGCTCTGCAATGAACTCAAAATACCCGTTACACCAAGAGGCGGTGGTACAGGTTTAAGCGGTGGTGCTCTACCTGTACATAAAGGCGTATTGCTAAGTGTTGAACGATTGAATAAGATACTAAATATCGATGAGCAAAATCATCAGGTAATTGTTGAGCCCGGGGTCATTACCCAGGTGCTTCAGGAGGAGATAATTGAGAAAGGGTTTTTCTATCCTCCTGATCCGGCGAGCAAAGGATCTTGTTTTATTGGTGGAAACATTGCAGAGAACTCCGGTGGCCCAAAAGCAGTGAAATATGGTGTGGTGAAAGATTATGTGCTCAATTTGGAGGTGGTATTGCCGACAGGTGAGGTCATCTGGACTGGAGCTAATGTTCTAAAGAACGCAACAGGTTATAATTTAACGCAATTGATGGTTGGGAGTGAAGGCACTTTAGGTATTGTTACGAAAATTGTTTTACGTTTGATCCCTTATCCAAAGCATAGTTTATTGATGCTGGTTCCATTCAATTCATCAATTGATGCTTGTTCGGCTGTATCTGCAATCTTCAAGGAGGGGGTTACTCCTTCAGGGTTAGAGTTTATGGAGCGTGATGCCATTGACCTGGCATTGAATTATGATTCCACTGTAAGTATCAGTATCGCTGACAATATTGGAGCTCATTTATTAATTGAAGTGGATGGGAATCAAATGGATCAATTGATGCAAGATTGTGAAACGATCACTACTGTCTTAGAGGGATATGATTGTGGTGATATATTGCTGGCTGATTCTGCAAAGCAAAAAGATGATCTTATGAAGTTAAGAAGTATAGTTGGAGAGGCTGTAAAGGCATATTCCTTATACAAAGAAGAGGATACGGTTGTACCAAGGGCAGAACTACCTAAATTGCTGGAGGGGGTAAAAGAGATCGGAACGCGGTATGGATTTAGGTCAGTTTGCTATGGTCATGCAGGGGATGGGAATTTGCATGTAAATATAGTCAAAGGTGATATGAGTGATATTGATTGGAATGAGAAGCTTCAACCGGGTATAAAAGAAATTTTTCAGTTGTGTGTTCAACTTGGTGGTACCATTTCAGGAGAGCATGGTATAGGTTTTGTTCAGAGGAAATTTTTGAAAATTGCCTTTACTAAGGATCAATTGAAATTGATGAAGGGCATAAAAGATCTGTTTGATCCAAATGGGATCATGAATCCGGGAAAAATATTTGAATGAGTTATTCTTCATGACTATCTGGTATGGGGTAACGTCATTTCGTAATGTATATAACTTTTACCATTTTTATTCAGCATTTTAGAATGTATTAGTTTATATTTGAAAATTATGCTGAAAGCATTAATTGCTGCTATCACATTTATTGCTTTCACACATCTGGGTTTTTCTCAAGAGATGCTTGGAATTGTGAATAGTAATTTCGCCGGAACTGCCGGTATCATGATCAATTCAAGTTCCATTGCTAACTCCCCCTTCGTATTTGAGTTCAATTTGATCACTGCGGACCTTTTTCTGGAGAACAACTATTTATACATTCCCAATAACAGTTTGATGTCTTTGAAGAGTCGTTTTGAAAATGAAGAAGATTTGCTTGCCTATACTAATAAGAATATAAATGAGGATGGAAAGATGTCTGATTTTGTATTAAAAGATGGATATACAAACTCATCTGTTAGAAAGAATGTTTATTTCAACACTCATGCGATGGGCCCATCTTTTATGATAAGAATCAAAGATCACAGCTTTGCATTGCATACTGCTGTTCGTACAAATATCAGCATTGTGGGTGTTCATCATAGTATTGCCAAATATGCATTTGAAGGATTACCCTATCGTAATCAGCACTTCGAGAAGTTCTCTGCCCCTAAGTTCAGGATCAATATATTAAGTTGGAGTGAATATGGGTTGACCTATGCTACTGTCTTTACCAGAAATCAAGACTATCTTATTAAGGGAGGGGCAACAATAAAGTATATAAATGGTCATCTTGGCGCTTATTTTAATAATGGGATTCTTGAATATGAGATCACTGAGCAAGATCCCATCTTATTTGAACGATTAGATGCATCTATATATAATGTTGACCTTGATTATGGATATACAGATCCATCTACACTTGATAATGGCAGCATTAATAAGGGCCAAGGTTATGGGATCTCAATAGGAGGGGCTTATGAACAGATGGTTGATGACCCTGACAAATACAAGTGGAGGATAGGGGCATCATTAATGGATATTGGGAGTATTAATATTAAGTCAGATGCTTCAAGTTTTAATTTGAATAATTCTCAAAGGACATGGATAAGAGTTGATACTGCAAAATTTAAAAATATCTCACAAGCTGATTCTGTTATAAGTGTAAAAATTTATAATGATATGACCTCCTCGAAGGGGGGTAATAGTTTTAGGATGGGATTACCTTCAGCCATCAGCGTGCAAGGTGATTATAGAGTCCGGGATTATATCTTTATTAATATGACATGGGTACAAAGAATCCCCAAGAGAGGGCCTGGTATTGACAGGGGGAATTTGATATCAGTTACCCCTCGTTTTGAAATGAAATGGCTAGAGTTAGCTTTACCATTGTTGTTATACGAGTACACCCGTCCGCGGTTTGGATTGGCCGCACGACTTGGTTATTTAACCGTTGGTTCTGATAATTTTAGCAGTTTATTCTTTAAGCATAAGTTCACAGGTTTTGACATCTATGCTTCATTACGCATTTTTTTCACGGAAGGAAAGGGTCGCAAAGGGAAAGCTAAGGGAATGCCAAAAGGGAAAGGTACACCGTGCTATAAGTTTAATTAGCTCAACATAATAAATGAGCCTACTAGAGGGTTAGATAATAAGAAATACTTGAAAATGACATTCCCCCAAAAAGCGAGTACCCGGATTCTGAGTTTATCGGTAGTTGTTCTCCTATTTGTTTTAGGAGGCAACCTGCAAGCTCAATCGTTGGGTGATCAAGAATCTAAAAAGGGATTTTCAAAGGATAGGATCTTTACCGGTGGCAACTTTGGATTGTGGTTTGGTAGTACTACTTTTATTGACATTTCACCATTGCTAGGGTATTGGGTCACTGATGAATATGCGGTTGGACTGGGAGGCACATATATCTACTACAAAACAGAGGTCTATGATTTCAATAAAAATCCATACGAGCTGAAGACAAGTTATTATGGAGGACGAGTTTTTAACAGATACTTCTTTATGGAGAATATATTTGCTCATGGGGAGTACGAGCTTTTGAGTTTAGAATATTATGATTATGCATATAGAAATACAGGATATGAGTTTGTCAAGATACGAAAGCTTGTTGGCAGTTTGCTTGTAGGTGGTGGATATGCCCAAAGAATGGGCCGAAATTCACAGTGGTTTATTTTAGTACTATATAATTTGAATGACCATCTTTTCTCTCCTTATCCAAATCCTGTAGTTAGAGTAGGTATGACAGTAGGTTTTTAAGAAGCTAACCTTCAAAAAGATCTTCTCACCTTAAATATCAAGCTTAGCGTATTTCGCATGCTTTTCAATAAAAGCCCTGCGGGGAGGAACGTCATCACCCATTAACATTGAGAAAACATGATCTGCAGAAGCAGCACTTTCTATGGTGACTTGGTTTAGCGTTCTAGTCTCAGGGTTCATGGTTGTATCCCATAATTGATCTGCATTCATCTCTCCAAGACCTTTATAGCGTTGTACATGTACACTTTCTTTCTTGCCCCCTTTCGCCATTTGGGTGATCAGTTTATCTCGCTCTTTATCATTCCAGGCATATTCGAATTCCTTTCCTTTCTTTACAGAATATAAAGGAGGAGCTGCGATATACACATGACCCAGCTCAATGAGTTTTTTAAGGTATCTGAAGAAAAAAGTGAGGATCAAAGTTGTAATATGGCTACCATCAACATCAGCATCCGTCATTATTATTACCTTATGATAACGCAATTTATCCAGGATCAATTCTTCACTTCCACTTCCATTTCCATTTCCATTGCCGTTTTCGTCTCCATTACCATTTCCATTTTCTGCAACATATGAAACCCCTAATGCGGTAAAAACATTCTTGATCTCTTCATTCTCATAGATCTTGTGTTTCATGGCTTTTTCAACATTCAATATTTTACCTCTTAAAGGTAATATCGCTTGGAAAGCGCGATTCCTGCCTTGTTTTGCAGTCCCGCCAGCTGAGTCGCCCTCCACAAGAAACAACTCGCAAATTTCCGGGTCTGCTTCAGAACAATCTGCCAGCTTCCCCGGGAGTCCACTGCCTGTTAGCACATTCTTCCTTTGGATCAATTCTCTGGCTTTTCTTGCAGCATGTCTTGCTTCAGCAGCTAAGATCACCTTGCTGATGATCATTTTTGCTTCACTGGGATGCTCTTCAAGATAATTTTTAAGCATTTCACCAACACAAGATTCAACGACGCCTGTAACTTCAGTATTTCCCAATTTTGTTTTTGTCTGACCTTCAAATTGGGGTTCAGGGACCTTTAGTGATAAAACTGCTGTCAACCCTTCACGAAAATCATCTCCTGTAATATCAAATTTTAATTTTGAGAAGAAGCCGGATTTTTCGCCATAATTCTTAAAGACTCTGGTCAGGGCACGCCTAAATCCAGAGACGTGTGTTCCTCCTTCAATCGTATTGATATTGTTTACATAAGAATGTACATTTTCCGTAAACGTAGTATTGTATTGCATGGCTACCTCAACGACAACATTCTCTTTTTCGCCTTCAATCCATATTGGTTTAGGAATAAGAGCCTCTCTGGTATTATCTAGATATTTAACAAATTCAGATAGGCCGCCTTCAGAATAGAACTCATCACTTAGCAGGTTCCCATCTTCATCCTTCTCCCTTTTGTCAGTGATCGTTAGCCTTATGTTTTTATTTAAATAGGATAACTCTCTAAGTCGGGCCGCTAAGGTTTCATAATTAAATGTAGTAACTTTAAATATAGAACCATCGGGTGTAAATGTGACCTCGGTTCCTGTTGAATCTGCTTTCCCTTCCGTCTTTACACTATATAAAGGTTTCCCATGTTTGTACTCCTGAACAAAGAGTTTCCCCTCTCGTCTCACTGCAACTTTCAAATGGTCGGATAATGCAGTAACTACAGATACACCAACACCATGGAGGCCGCCGGATACCTTATATGTGTCCCGGTCAAATTTTCCTCCTGCATGCAGTACCGTCATCACCACTTCAAGGGCTGAGCGATTTTCCTTTTTATGTTTTCCGGTAGGAATTCCCCGGCCGTCATCTTTTATCGTTATGGATTCATCCTTGTTAATGACAACATCAATGTTCTTGCAATAGCCGGCTAAAGCCTCATCAATCGAATTATCAACGACCTCATATACTAAATGGTGCAAGCCTCTAACGCTTACATCTCCAATGTACATTGAAGGTCTTTTTCTGACCGCTTCAAGACCCTCTAAAACCTGGATATTTTCGGCAGTATATTTTTCGTTTTTTTGTTTCACAGCTACGATTTCTTCCATTCTAATAATTGTTAATATAATATGTCATTTGCTATCCATAAATATACGACTTTTTTGCCGATTTGTGATGCGAAATCCGTTATTTGTCAAGCATTTTATCCACATTTGGGATGTTGACAAGTTGGCCGTTTTTGTTGCTTGAAAAATATGTTTATATTAGTTCATAATTTTCTCTTTTTTTGATTTTTTGATTTACTATTTTGAGGTATGAAAAGCATTATTTTTTGTATTATTTTTTCTGTCGTTGGAGGGTCTTTTGGATATGGTCAAGAATCATCCGCCCCAAACCTTCCTGTAGATGAAAAAACCGGCGAGGTCACTTTTATGGAAGTTGTGGACTTGGAGGGAGAATCACAATCTGCACTTTTCAAAAAAGCAAAGAGTTGGTTCCACTCTTATTACAAGAACCCACATTCAGTGATTCAAAGCGCGGATGAAGAAGGTGGAAAGATTCATGGGGAGCATATGTTTAGATTGCATCGCAAGATATTTGACAAAAAGGGTAATCAAATTTCAACGAAACAGGAGGGGACCATTAAATATGATATTCTAATATTGGTCAAAGACGGTAAATATAAGTTTGTGATCAAAGACCTCTTTTTATACCAATCCCCAAAGATCTATATTAGTGAGTGGCTGAAGGATAATGGTTCTGACAATTCTTATAACTATGATAGGCTTCTTCAAGTCGATGCCTTCATTAAAGAACTTATTGAGAACCTGAAGGGCTATATGAAAGCTACTGAAGATGAAGATGAGGATGAATGGTAGCCTATTATTTTTGGATTGATAAATTCTTATAAACAATCTTAGTACTCATAGAATCATAAAACCATGTCATATATTATTACGAGTCCCTGTGTAGGTGTATGTGATACTGCTTGCGTGGCAGTATGTCCTGTCGATTGTATTCACGGCCCTCTTGATCCTGAGGGATCCGGATCGGAAGTGGAGGAGTTGAAAGAAAAACCGGGAGGGTTGGATGGATTACAACTTTATATTGATCCTGAAGGATGTATTGATTGTGGGGCTTGTGAAGCGGAATGTCCGGTGGATGCTATTTACCCATCTGAAGAGGATGTCCCTGATGATGAATTGAAATATATAGCAAAGAATTATCGCTTCTTTGGCCAGGAGCCTCCTGCCAACTATTTGGCTGAGTGATCAATTACCTTCTCCCCAAACTTATCATCAACTAGAGTGTAACTTTTTCATGAAAACTGTTTCATTTGGTCTGCTTGAAAAACCGTAATTTGTTGTGGGGGGATGTCCCGCTCCCCCAAGGGTAAAAGTAAAAATTGTATTATAGTAACCCTCCTCTTCCTTTCTTCTTTCTTTCCCTTTTTCTTTTCACCTTTATCTCTTCCTTCACTTAGTAGCCCCACCAGGAATCGAACCTGGATCTTGAGTTCCGGAGACTCACGTTCTATCCATTGAACTACAGGGCCTTTTTTATTATCGTATCTGAAAATAATGTTGTTCAAAGATAGGAAAATGACATAGAACTATATTTATTGGTCTTTGAATTCGAAGTAACTTTGATGAATAAATGGAATATTCGAAGACGAATATTTTTACATGAATGAGCATTACATAGCTTGCTTTACTTTGGAAAAAATGATCATATTAATAGGGATTAGCTAAAGTTTGCGAAAACGCAGATAATCTAATGTTGCCGTTCTCGAATTTTTTGTGTTTTTTTGTAGTTGATATTTTGTAGAATATCACAGCAATAAATCATAGCATCATTTAGAACTTGTTTTTTGAGTTGATTCAAGTTATATTAGGCGAATTAATAAACTAATAGATCTTGAGAAAAATGCATGTTATTTTTTATAAATTATTTTTTGCCTTTTGCTTTTCGGCACTGATCTTACATATTGGTCAGGCGCAAGGGACAACAATTGTTGAGGATACTAATACGGCTAAAGATCCTTTTATACAATGGGTTGGGCAATTTCCATTGGCTAGTGAGGATGCGCCCACTCCCGGAATCCTTAAGCGTATTGGGAAATTTTTTCTTGGGAAAAATAAACCTCTTTTAAGTAAGCCTATCTCTATTCTTGTTCATGACGTGGAGAATTATCTTGTTTTGGATCAGGGGTATAAGTCTATTGTTCAGGTTACCGGTAACCAAAGTGAATTCCCAAAATTTCTTGGTAGAAAGGGAATGGAGTTCCCGTCTTTGGTTGGGATATGTTCAATAGCGAACCAGGAAATACTATTTACTGATTCCCGTTTGAATAAGATATTTGTGGTACCGGCAGACCGGAAGAAAGTGAGCGTGTGGAATGATTCGCTCAAATTAAATCAACCAACAGGCATTGCATATTCTCCTGTTAACAATGAAATATGGGTCGTTGAAACGGCTAACCATAGGATATTGATATTGAATGATACGGGTAAGGTGATCAAGACAATAGGCCAGCGTGGTGTTGAGCCTGGGGAGTTTAATTTCCCCACCTTCTTATGGATCGATAGATTTGGTATTGCTTATGTAGTGGATGCCTTAAATTTTAGAGTGCAATTGTTTGATAAGGATGGCCAGTTAATATCCTCCTTTGGCGAAATTGGCGATGGATCAGGCTATTTCTCCAGGTCCAAAGGAATTGCTACCGATACACATGGCAATATATACATCCCCGATGCACTATTTCATGTCGTGCAGATATTTGATAGAGAAGGGAATTTCTTATATAAATTTGGAGAGCAAGGACGTGGTAAAGGCCAGTTTTGGATGCCCTCCGGGATATACATTGATGACAAAAATTACATTTACGTAGCTGATAGCTATAATTCAAGAATTCAGATATTTCAGCTAACCAAAAAATATTGAAATGAAAAATTTAGCGATTATTTATGCGATTATTATGATGGGATTTCCGCTAATACTTCTTTCCCAATCCATTACTACCACCCAGCATAACTTATCTTTTAATAGTACAGGAGGCGGTGTTATCTCAAATACTGAAACAGAGATCTGTTTATTTTGCCATACGCCCCATAACGCAAGAACAAATTATCCATTGTGGAATAGAAATGACCCATCAGGCTTTACATATACTCTATACGGGAGTTCCACATTAGACGCTGTACCCGGACAACCAGATGGTGCTTCTATCCTATGTCTTTCTTGTCATGATGGAACCATTGCTCTTGGGAATGTGATCAGTAGACCTACAACCATTGATTTTACCCCTGTAACTACCATGCCGGTAGGAAATACCAACCTTACTACTGACCTTTCCGATGACCATGTGATCTCTTTTGTATATAATGCAGCATTAGCAGTTACCGATGGACAATTGAAGGATCCTTCAGCCATTACCGCCCCAGTTGCCTTAGAGAATACAAAAGTACAATGTATCGCATGCCATGACCCTCATGCCAATCTTTATAGTGATTTTTTGGTGACGACCAGCCAAAATTCTGACCTTTGTATGAGCTGTCATGATCGGACCTATTGGACTGCCAGCACACACAAAAGCTCTGTAGCAAGCTGGAATTCTTCCGGTACTGATCCCTGGCAGCATACTACTTATACTACAGTAGCTACGAATGCTTGTGAAAATTGCCACAATCCGCATAATGCAGGAGGTAACAAGCGATTACTGAATTATGCTGCAGAAGAGAATAATTGTGTTTATTGTCATAATACTAATGTGGCAGCCACAGATATTGTTACTGAATTAGCAAAAACATATACGCATAGTGTATCTTCTTATAGTTGGCCAAATCATGATCCTACTGAACCTGCTGTTGTTGCAGTTCAACATGTGGAGTGTGTCGATTGCCATAACCCCCATGCTTCAAATGCAACAACAGCTTCAGCTCCTAATGTAAATGGATTTCTTCTTGGTGTTCGTGGTGTAAATTCAGCCGGAAGTGGTGTGGACCCTTCCTCTTATGCATATGAAATTTGTTACCGCTGCCATGCAGACAGCCCATGGAAGCCTGTAAGTTCGATAAACAGGCAGATCACTCAAAATAATACCCGTTTGGAATTCGATCCGGGCAACCCATCATATCACCCTGTAGAAGCAGCTGGTACAAACACTTCTGCCGCTAATATGCCTAGTTTGATAGCCCCCCTTACTACAGCATCTATCATTTATTGTACTGACTGTCATGCTAGCAATGGGGTAGGTGTACCATCTGGCCCGCATGGCTCCATATATACACCCATTTTGAAGTTCAATTATGAAACTGCAGATAACACAGTTGAATCTTATGCGGCTTATGAGCTCTGCTATCAATGCCATGATCAGGCCTCTATTATGGGTGATGATTCTTTTAATAAACATAAAAAGCATCTTAATGATGACGTTCCTTGCAGTGCATGCCATGATGCCCATGGGATCAGTAGTACGCAAGGAAATGCTACAAATAATGTTCATCTCATTAACTTTAATACTGATATAGTTTCCCCGCAAGGTGGTGTACTGGAATTTATAGATGGCCCCGGAGCTCTCGAAGGAGAGTGCACTTTGAATTGCCATGGAAAGAAGCATGACCCGAAGAGTTATTAATAGGATATTTTAGATGAATTGCCTGTTGTGGTTGATAATGCCTCTTTTTTTATTGATGAATTCAGCTGAATGCTCTTTTTTCCTCTACACCTACTATCAAAGGGCAAACTAGACATTGCGAAAAAGCAATACTTCAAATGACCCTCCTCATATCTTTCAGAACAATATTGACCGATCTTTGTATTAGATGAAAGTTTAATTAAAACTTGAGTTCTTTTAGATAATGATTTTTTGCTGTTTACAACAATTTTAATAAAAAAATTAAATAACTATGAAAGCTTATAAACTAATATTTGCAATGATCTTTGCAATGACGATGACTACAATTAGTTTTGGTCAGGGAATTACCGGTTCTGCACACGATTTTACAGATGGTGAAGCATGGAACACAACTGGAAAAATTTGTATAGTATGTCATACTCCTCACAATGCTGACATTACAATTACAGATGCTCCATTATGGAATCATGAGACAACTACTACTGTTTTTACACTTTATTCATCAGCAACTTTTGATGGAACAATTGGACAACCAGATGGAAGTTCAAAGTTATGTATGAGTTGCCATGATGGTCAAGTAGCACTTGAGAATTTTAGTGGTACAACAACCGGTACAAATTATATAACTGGTTTGGATAGCTTAGGAACTACCTTAGCTGATGACCATCCAATTTCATTTGCCTACACTGCAGCATTAGCAGGTACTGATGGTGAATTGTATGATCCAACTACACAAAACTCTGGTTTAGGTGGTACTATTGATGCCGACATGTTGTTTTCAACAAAAATGCAATGTGCATCTTGCCATGATGTACATAACAGTACTGGAATAACATACCTATTATTAAAGAGTAACGCAGCAAGTGCGCTTTGTTTGACTTGTCATAATAAATAATTCTACTTTTAAGTTTTGGAAATGAGAGGGTGATTTAGTTATGAATCACCCTTTTTTATTAATTTTATTTCATAAAATGGGCTAAAAAAATGCGTAATCGGGTATTCTTGTTTTGTATATTAATTGGGATTGTATTCTTAAGCTCAGTATCCTGCCATCGCCGTTTAGTTAAGGTGGAAGAAGATAAGGACAATGTTGTAATATTCCCATCTCCTCCCGATACTGCAAGGATTCAGTTTCTTACCAAAATAAGTAGCTCTCAAGATGTGACTCAAAAACAATCAGCCTTCAAGCGCTTTATCTTTGGAGAAGCAGAGACCAAAAAGATATCTAAACCATATGGTATATTCTTGCATGAAGGGAAAATCTATGTGTGTGACAGTTATATGAAAGGCCTTGAGATCATTGATCTGGAGAATCGTACGTTCGATTATTTCATCCCTACAGGATTGGGACAATTGAAGGTGCCTTATAATTGTTTTGTCGACGATGATGGTTTGTTATACATTGTTGATGGAGGAAGACACCAGGTGGTTATTTTTGAAAAGGAAGGTGCTTATGTTGGAGCTTTTGGCGAGTCGAAAGATTTCAAACCAAGTGATGTATTTATTTATCAGAACAAGATCTTTGT
>CAZNGA010000004.1:75168-79176 GCA_964572485.1 uncultured Chitinophagales bacterium | reverse complement strand
CAGAACATTGAACTCAGAACTTTGAACCCAGAACATTGAACTCAGAACATTGAACTCAGAACATTGAACTCAGAACATTGAACTCAGAACTTTGAACTCAGAACTTTG
Source organism: uncultured Chitinophagales bacterium (assembly GCA_964572485.1). Taxonomy (GTDB): domain Bacteria; phylum Bacteroidota; class Bacteroidia; order Chitinophagales; family CAZNGA01; genus CAZNGA01. The sequence continues at coordinate 79,068 of CAZNGA010000004.1, read as the reverse complement.
AACTCAGAACTCCTAAAGCCCGACGGCCCGCTTTACGGCGCCTGCCCCAAATCGCTTTTGCATCCTGTCTATTGCCTGATAGAGGCGGATCATATGCTCTGTATCGTCAAACAAGTTTATTTGATAATTCCCTGCAACAAGGTCGCTGAACCTGATGCCCACTAATCTTATCAGTACCCTTCTTTCATATAATTTGTCAAACAGCTCCTTAACATTTACAATGAGCAGGTCGTCACGTGCCGTATAAGGTATCTTCATTTGCATGGAGGTGGTATTGAAGTCAGCGTACCTGATCTTGACACTAACACACGAAGTGAGCTTTTTGGATTTTCTTAGAAGGTAAGCCAGCTTTTCGGTCATTTTTACCAACAAGGAGTGCAGCATTTTCACGTCGGTGGTATCCTTTTCAAATGTCCTTTCTGTCGAAAAGGATTTCCGCTCCGAATAGGGGATGACTGGAGTGTGGTCTATACCATTAGCTCTTTTCCATAAAACACTACCCATTTTACCAAGCTCCCTTTCCAGCAGGGGCGGAGGTATCTGGCTTAAGGTTTTTACTGTTCTTACTCCCATTTCGCATAGCAGCCGATATGTTTTTTTGCCTACCATAGGAAGCTTTGAAATGGAGAGGGGCGCCAGAAATCCTCGTTCTGTTCCGCTGGGGATCTCTAACTGGTTATTGGGTTTAGCTTCTCCGGTGCCTACTTTGGCAACGGTCTTATTGCTTGACAGCCCCAGTGAAATGGGCAGCCCTGTTTCTTTGATGACCCTGCTGCGTAATTCGGTGATCCATTTATAACAGCCAAAAAACCGGTCCATGCCGGTTATGTCTAAATAGAATTCATCAATACTTGCTTTTTCGTAGAGGGGGGCATCTTCGGCAATGATATCGGCCACCATCTTCGAATATTTGCTGTACAGCCCCATGTCCCCGCCTATCACTATCGCATCAGGGCACAGGGTCTTTGCCATTCTCATAGGCATGGCTGAATGAACTCCGAATTTTCTTGCCTCATAACTGCATGAAGCCACTACCCCCCTTTGGCTTGTTCCGCCTATTAAAAGGGGCTTTCCTATAAACTTGCTGTTAAACAGGCACTCTATGCTCACAAAAAAAGCATCCATGTCCATGTGTGCAATGGCCCTGTTATCATTCGCTACCAAGACTATTTGTTTGCTGATTAAAGAATGGCTATAAAATTAAAATTTATGACCGATAAATTTGGTTTTTAAATTTAAATTGCACTATATTTGACCAAATATATTGGTCGTTATTTTGACGACAGACAGGATCAATAAAATCAAATTTTTATCAATCATGAGGAAATCTATTTTTGCCAGCAACATCAGCCATCTGAGAGCGCTGATCAAAAAATCCCAACAGGAGGTGGCAGATGCCCTGCAGTTTAAACATAAATCTAAATATGGGGCCTATGAAGATGGACGGGCCGAGCCGCCTATGGAGATACTGTTGATGCTCTCTGACTATTTTGAAGTGCCCATGGACCTTTTGGTAAAGGAAGACCTGACCAATTTAACATGGCAGAGCTACTGGAACCTGAAGGATAACTGGGTGAAGTATATGCCCCTGCGAGAGGTGAAGCGGCGAAACCGGATAATTGTTGCCCCCGATGCAAATCATGCCAGGGCAGGCGTCCCGGCAGGACAATTTGATGATGAGGTGGGCGACATCATATCTATTACCCTGCCACATGACCCGGGCGATGGGGCCGTAGCTTTTCCGGTGGCAGGCGATTCAATGCCTCCGCTTGATGATGGTGATTTTGTGATAGGAAAGAGGGTAGGGCCGGCAGCCATAAAGAATGGAAGAACCTATATTATCCGATTTCAGGAGGATGAGGGAGCTCCCTTTGAGTCAGTGTATAAGATCGTATTTAACAACTTGAAAGCAGACAATACATTCCTGCTGCATTCTACAAACCCCGGTTATCAGCCAAAGAAATTGGAAGCATCAAAGGTCAGGGAGATATATGAATACTGTTGCCATATAAGCTATAAAGAGCCATCGGAGCCTCAGCTTTCCATGGATGACATTGGTGCCATGATACAAAATATGAACAGTAAACTCAACCACATAAAAGGAAACTAGCTCAGCTGATGTACGCAATAGTAGACCTTGAAACAACCGGTGGAAGTGCCTATGGGAATAAGATCATAGACATTGCCATTTTTATTCATGATGGCAAAAAAGTGGTTGATCAATATGGTACCCTGATACATCCTGAACGGTCCATTCCGCACCATATCACAGCACTTACCGGCATCACTAATGAGATGGTAGCAAATGCGCCCAAGTTCTACGAAGTGGCAAAGAAGATATATGCAATAACAGAAGGGAATGTCTTTGTAGCCCACAATGTGGGATTTGATTATTCCTTTATGAAGGAAGAATACCGAAGCCTGGGAGGAAGATTTCAGCGAAAGCGATTGTGTACCGTGAGGCTAAGCAGAAAGATATTTCCTGGATTGCCCTCCTATAGCTTAGGGAATCTTACCAAATGGTTTGGGATCAAAATTGAAAACAGGCACACAGCAACCGGTGATGCTGAAGCCACAGTTAAGTTATTTGAAATGCTGTTGGACGAAGATCATAATGACTTTTTTGAGGAATCGCTAAGCAGATTTTCTCGCGAAGGGATCTTGCCACCCAATCTCCCAAAGGAGACCTTTGAAAGTTTGCCTGAAGAAACAGGGGTGTACTATTTTCACAATGAGAAGGGTGAAGTGATCTATGTGGGGAAAGCACGCAGTATCCGAGATCGCATCATCTCTCATTTTACCAATAGCGTAGATGGAGGGATCAAAGCCAAACGAAACAGCCACATCTATGATATTACCTTTGAGCTGACAGGAAATGAGCTGGTCGCGTTATTATTTGAGTCCCGAGAGATCAAGAGGCTTTGCCCGATCTATAACAGGGCCCAAAAGAGGATATATAATAACTATGGTATCTATCCTTATTATGATAATAATGATTACCTGCGTCTTGGGATCTCTAAGGTTAAAGATATTGAAAGAGTGTTGGTCGCCTTCAGGTCATTAATGGAGGCAAGAAGATTTTTAGAGCGGAAAATTGAACAATATGGCCTATGCCCTAAATTATGTGGGCTGCAAAAATCAACCGGCCCATGCTTCAGCTATCAAATTCAGGAATGTAAAGGAGCGTGCACCGGTGAGGAAGAGAATACAGTATATAATAAAAGAGTGCAAAAGGTCATTGATACCTTTAGCATCAAAGAAAAGAGTTTTGCATTGATCGGCAGAGGTAGGGTCGGGACAGAAAAATCAGTAGTACTGGTTGAAAAGGGAGTGTATCTGGGATTTGGTTACTTCACTGAAGAGATGGTCATCAACAGCCCTGATGAATTCAAGGAATATATCGATTACTATCCCGATAACCAGGATATTCAACGGATACTCAATTTACACCTTAGAAAGGATAAAAAAGATGTGCTCATCAATTATGAGATGTGACCTACTTCTTACCAAGGAATTCCACAAGCCCATTAACCAACCAACAAACAAATAATTTTATCCATTTCCAGATATTGCCTTCCTTAATTGTCCATAGTGTTAATTCATAATTAACCGTATGAGAGTAAATAGTCAATAGATATTTTGGTTATTACCTCAGAAAATAAATTATTGATCTTACGCTTGAGTGTAACTTTTTTGCGAAAACTGTTTGCAAATAAATGAATTTGACAAATTACATTTGATATTAGTATTTGCATAATAAACCCCGAAGGGATGACATGACAATAGGGATTCTAAATTAGTATTGAAAAACCCCGAAGGGGTGATATGGTAATAGGGGTGATATGACAATAGGGATGCTAAATTAGTATTGGAAAAACCCCGAAGGGGTGAAATAATCTT
>CAZNGA010000004.1:0-75068 GCA_964572485.1 uncultured Chitinophagales bacterium | reverse complement strand
CATTTCACCCCTTCAGGGTTTATGATAAAGGCAATATTATTTGCTAGGATCATTTTACTCCTTAGGGATTATCATAGATTGGAACAAAATAGGTAACCTAAGCTTTACCATGGAATTCAACAAGCTCATTAATAGGCATTCCAATAATAGTTCCCACTTTACATTTGTATTTCTCTGCACAAACTTCTAACAGATCTTTAAAGTGGTAGGCAATCGCACCTACAAAGTGCATCCTGTAGGACCTATAGTCCTTGTATTTAGTAATATGGTGGGTAAAAAATTCGTCAAACCCATCAGAGATCAATTCCTGAATGTAAGCGTGCTTCTTCGTTAATGATAAGAACAGGGCAAAGTTGGCTAGATAAGTATTGGGAGTTTTCTTATTGTAAATATTATCTAAAATAATTTCCCTGGAGAGGAGAAAAGTACTTTGAAACTGCTCATGAATATCTTCTGGAAACTCTCTATATAAATAGCGCCTGATCAACTCTTTTCCAAAATAGGCTGCTCCTCCTTCATCGCCGAGAGCATAACCCAGGGCAGGAATATTATCAATGATCGTTTTGCCGTCATACAGGCAAGAATTAGAACCCGTACCCAATATCCCGATAATACCGGCATCACTCCCGCAGGTGGCTCTGGCAGCTGCGAGGAGGTCATGTTCGACCTGTATGGCAGCTTTGGGAAATACCTTTACCAGCCCTTTTGATACAAGTGCGCATCCGGATTCAGTGGAGCATCCTGCTCCATAGAAATGTATTTCTACGATCTTGTCGGTAGGCATATGTCCGGCCAACTCTTTTTGTAGTATCTGGACAATGGATTTCTCATTCTGGAAAAAAGGGTTGATACCTGACGTCTTATGAAAGGTAGGCTTACTATTCTTTCTAAGTAAGGCCCAATCAGTATTCGTCGATCCGCTTTCTGCTATTAATATCAAAATTCAGGTTTTGAAATGTATAAAGCTTCATAAAGCTAAGATATATTTTCTATTGAGGAAAATAAATTCTGTTTGCGATAGGTAAAATGACTTCAATAGATACGACCTCCCTATTTGCGGTCATAGAAATAGGAGTAATACCGTTTGATGGAAACCTCTTTGTCAAGGGTTTTGTCCTCTTCCAATGATTCCACGAACTGGTGACTGAAATAGGGGGAGAGCATAATGGCTTTTGTTCCTATGCCATTGAATATACCGACATTGGAATGCACAGGGTGCATCCCTACAAATGGTCTTCTGTCCCTAACAGTAGGACGTATCCCAGCTTTGTGGGCCACAATCTCGTAAGGTACCTTAAGTGCCTTATCCAGTTTTTCAACGAGATCCTGGCGGCCTTCTTCTGAGGGTGTCTCATCCAACTGGTCCCAGTTATATGTAGCCCCTGCCCTAAACAACCCATCACCCATGGGTAAAATAGAAATTCCGCACTTGATGATCCTGTCCTCTGGAAATCCGGGAATACGAATGGTCAGTAATTCCCCTTTGGTTAGCACAAATGGCAGCCACTTAAAGTAAGGATTAGTAACTGCGTGATGTCCTTCACAGAATAGGATCCTTTGGGCCTTATGATCTTTCCAGGCCACCTGCTCTTTACTGACGATGAGGTCTTCAAAGGAGAATTTTTCTTCTACTAGTAATGACTCATTTTGTAGATACTCCCTGAATTTCTCTATCAGTGTGGCAATTTCAATATGACCGGAGCCTGTTACTTTTGCTCCTCCCAGTGGACTATTAACAAAAGGAGTGATCCAGTTATCATCAGCTTCCATTGAAAGATAGTTGGCCATTTCAGGGGAAGCGCTTTTAGCAATAAGGTCATTTTGTTCTTTAATACTGGTAAATACCTTAAAAATGTCCTTTTTATGGTGGAAGGTCAGATGGAGCATCTCTTCCATCTCATGATAGGAGCGTTCAGCGAATGGCAGCAGTTGATCTGCTTTCCATGTTTTTACCATACGCCTTCCGGTGACCGGATTGAATGCACCTGCTGAGACATTTGACGATGAGGATGGACTCGACTCGTCAATCACCAAGATCTTCTTGTTTTTTTGAAGCAGAAAATAGGAGAGCATAGTCCCTGCCATTCCTTGTCCGATGATCAGGTAATCCACATTCATATTTGCGTAGCTAAATTAAGAAACACAAAAGGGTTAAAACAGCTCCATTACGTTTACAAAAAGGTAATATTCAATCGCTTCTTAATTATAAGTTGGCAGACTAGAATATTTTTTAGCATAGAAGAGCATCTGCTCAGTAAAGTCGTCTGGATATTCTACAACAACATCTACAATGTTCTCGCCTTCCATTACCGGAACCAATACCGGATTGATGAATCCGGAATAGGGAGCGATATTCAGTTTCTCATATCTATCCAGCACTTCTTGATGCAATTCAGGGTCAACAGCTACGCCATAATTTTCTACAAGTGCTTCACCTGCTTCAAAGTCACCTTCAGATTTAATTCTCTGAATTTCTTTCATCAAGTCCCCAAAAATTACCTTCAAAGCTTCGTAATCATTGATCACAAAATAGGTTTTTCCATCTTTGGTTACTCTCTCGATCACATTAGCATCTAAACCTTGCTCATAAGCCCATTTAGATACAAGCTGTCTGTTTCTCATATGTGATTCTTCTATCTGGTCACCCATTTTAATTCTTTTCAATTGAAGCATCAAACCATTTGCGATGTAAGCATCATATGCTGCTTTACCCACATCAAGTGTGGTCATTACTCCCAGATCAATCATTTTTTTATCAAGGAGGTAATAGAGTGCTACGAGGTCGGCACGAGCTTCTTCTAATGTAGAAGCATAGTTCTTAAGTGTTTGTTTTGGAGTTCCAACACCCGGATTAATTTTACCTGAAGCATGGCCGATAACTTCATGCAGATCAGTATGCAAGTTATCTGCCAATGAACCATGTTCTCTTGCCCTTGCGATTATCTCTTCGGAATATGAGAATTCTTCAAGAGAGCCACTTGACTTAGAAGCTTGTTCGTAAGCATGTACAATGTTCCCAATATTCACAGATTTTGATCCATAATTTGATCTGATCCAATTTGCATTAGGTAAATTGATACCTATCGGTGTAGAAGGAGAAGCATCTCCTGCTTCAGCAACAACGGTGATCACTTTGGCAGATATTCCTTTAACACTTGTCTTCTTATGTTCATCCATTATGGGTGAATTATCTTCAAACCACTGTGCCTGTTTACTAATAGCAGCAATTCTTTTTGTGGCTGCCTTGTCTTTAAAGGAGACAACAGATTCGTAAGCACCTCTAAATCCCATAGCATCTCCATACACTTCAATAAAGCCATTGATCACATCAACCTGAGAAGCGGTATCTTTCACCCATTCGATACTATATTCGTCAAAGACCTCCAGATCTCCTGATTTATAGTAAGCGATCAACTTTTCAAGGGTTAATTTCTGTTGATCATTTTCAGCTACTGTTACTGCTTTATCCAGCCAATAAATGATATTTTCAATAGCTGCGGAATACATGTTCCCAAGTTTCCATACCTTCTCAACGATCTCATCATTTTCCTTGATCAATTTGGAGTTCAAGCCATAGGAAATTAGGGTGGTATCATTAGATGCCATTAAGTACTTGTAAAATGTATCAGTTTCTGCCTGAGTTAGGCCTTCATAATAATTATTAGCAGATTCAGCCACATGGTCAGCATTTTTATCAAGGTTCACTCTTTTAGGATCCAGGTCTGCATCAAACATATAGGGAGTAATCCTGGTGATCATATCATCAATGGATTCTCCTTCGTTGAGCTCAAATCCTTCTCCTGACCCTTTGATCAGCTCAGCTAAGTAGGTTTCACTAAATTCGGGTAGAATCTTTTGGGTAGAATAATGGTGATGGATCCCATTTGAAAACCAGACTCTTTTGGTATATACCATGAACTTCTGGTAATCATCAGTTGTCTTATCGCCTGAGTAGTTATTCACTATCTGTTCAAGAGTTCTCCTTATGAACAGGTTGTGCTTATAATTCTGATCCCAGATGATATCTCTTCCTGAATAAGCAGCTTCATACAAATAATAGAGCAATTTCTTCTTATCAAGGTCAAGGTCTTCAAATCCAGGGATCTGATATCTTAGAATTTTAAGATCAGCAAATTGTTCTGTTTTATAAAGAAATGCGTTCTCTTCTTTGGCTGCATCTTCATTTGGAGCTTCCCCAACATCGCAACCGGCAATTGATAGAGCAATGATTGACATTATCGAATATTTTAATAGTTTCATACCCCCGAATTTTTGTTAAAAGTATAGGTTTTAGGGTACAAAAAAACGGAAATATCTTTAGATAAACAAGGATTTGATCACCATTAGCAAAATTTTAGCTAAGTTTGATTTTCCTAAATAATCGGCATGAATAACTATTTAGGATCGTTTTGTAATCTTGGACATAAATACAATTATTGAATATGGCAAATTATGGAAAATGGATAGGAGGTGGTCTCGGATGGGCATTGGGCGGACCCCTTGGTGCATTATTTGGATATTTTGTGGGATCCTATTTTGATGGGGCCGCTGATAGTAAGACAGCGCCCAGGCGACGCGCAACACAGTCAGGAGACTTTACGCTGTCATTATTGGTGTTGATCGCCTCAGTGATGAGAGCAGATGGCAGGATAGTAAAATCCGAGCTGGATTATGTAAGGGGATATTTGAAGACCAATTTTGGGGCTTCCATTGCTCGGCAAAATATGTTGATGCTGAGGGACATTGTCAAGCAGAGCTACTCGCTAACTGAGATCTGCGAGCAGATCAGGCGCTACATGGACCACCCATCCAGAATTCAACTGATTCATTTACTATTCGGGGTCTCCCGAGCTGATGGGCAAGTACACCCAAAGGAGGTTGAATTAATTCGTCAGATAGCAGGGAATTTGGGCATCAGCCAAAAGGACTATGATTCTATAAGGTCAATGTTCATAAAGGAATCGAAGGGTGCCTATAAGATATTAGAGATATCACCCAAAGCCACTGATGATGAGGTCAAGAAGGCATATCGGCGTATGGCCGTTAAGTACCATCCCGATAAGGTAAGCCACTTAGGTGAAGATTTCCGAATAGTTGCCAAGGAGAAATTCCAAAAACTTGGGGAGGCCTATGACAGCATAAAAAAGGAGAGGGGGCTCAAATAGAAAGTTTTCTCATCCCATTTACTCGTATCAGGTGATAAAAAAACCCCATTTCCTGGTAGGTATTAACCGGGAAATAGGGCTTTACATAAGATTAGTAAATTCTAAATTAAGCTTTTCCTAAGATTCTGAATACTTTTGTTCCACAACTTGGGCATTCACCTTTAATAGCCTTCATGCCATTCTTCATTACAATCTCTTCTCCGTTCTTAATTTCAACTTGTGTTTTGCATTTCATGCATCTTCCTTGTGCCATAATTACTTGTTTTTAATCCCTGAATAAATACGTAGGGACTGGTTAAAAATATGTTTTTTCAGCCGCATTTCAAACGTTGCTATACAAATATAATGATCTGTACCTATAAAAGCAATAAAAAATCATATTATTTTATTATGGGAAATGTTGAATTTATATAGGAAAATCAAAGAGGATTTTTTTGAAATACGGTGAAATTCAACAATATTGGGGAAGTTGCCATATAAGAATCACTTCTTTTTACTCATAAAATCTTCAATAATCTGAAGCTCAAATTCCAGGTCTGTATATAGTAAATCCCATAATTTTACCCTTTTTTGGTCTGAATCTTCTTTTTTTATATAGGAGGTTCCTACTTGAATGATCACATTCCCGGGCTGCCAGGTATAAAGTTGCCAAACAGTGCCAAATTCGGCCTCAGAATCAATATTCTTATATGAAGTGAATTTTGGTTTTTTTTGCAATTTTTCAGTGAAAATAGCAATAATTGAGTCTTTTTCATTTTCTGAGTATTTGATGCTTAATATCCTTATAATTCTGTTTTCAAGCAGTGTAAAGCGTATGTTTTCATTGGTTTTCAGTTTATAGATGGCTACAGGTAAACCAGATAGATATGGAGGCAATTGATTGATGTTTTGGTAGTTCCAGCCATCCAAATAATTGGGAAAGGAGATCTTTCTGATCTGGATTACTTGCGCTGTGTCGATCTTCTCTCCAAGAATATAACCTTCTATTTGAAGTATATGTTCATCATTGGTCTGGCAAAGCCCACTGGATATGTATAGGAACCCTAATAAAGGGAGTACATACCAAAATATTGCTTTTGTTTGTTGTATTCTTGCAATGACCATAAGACCTGCAATATCGGACTTATTCATACAAATAAGAAGCAGAAAAGGAAAACATTATCAGAGGTGAATAGCTAATTAACAGTCAATATTTGAGATTTCCCTGTAAAGGATCATCAATAGAGCTCAAATGAAAGATGTGCAATTTTCTGTTCCACATCATCAGGCCCTTTAATTTCAATCGCCTGAAAGAAAACGATGTCGCCTTCTTTACAATCACGTATTAAGGCCAATCCTTTTTCATTGATCTCAGCCCCGGTATTCACTATTTTTATAAGGTCGATATTCTTTCTGGCATACATCATTTCAAAACGGAGTACCTCAAAAGGTACTTCAAAGGGATAATCATCCGTCAAATTAGCTGTGAGCATAGATGCTTCCTTGAATTTTGATACCGGAACTTTCCCTGAAAGATATTTGCCATCCAATCGGGCAACAGGTGCTGGAATCAATTCTACTCTAAAATCCATTGTGCCCAGATCTTTAATGGTCCCTGCTTCTATTTCGGCCTTCACAACAATAGATACCATTTCTACATGCTCATTAATTGTTGCAATGTAATTCCCCGCAGTACCCTCAATGGTTCCTTGATTGATAGCCACACGAAGTTGGCTGCTTGGAATGCCTGAAACAGCTATCGTTAAAGGATTTTCAATACCAACGTATAAAACGTTCAACTTAACAGGACTTATTGCAACTACATGGGTTGTTTCGGAAATCTGGCTAGAGTTGCAACTGAATAATATTGCTATGAATGTTAAAAGGAAAATTAGGTTTTTCATAATATGCCCTCCTAGGAATTAAATTATTAACGATAGTTAAAGTTAGTAAAATCAATACATTAAATTGCAAATAATTTGAATTTATTTTTAACACCACAATGATTACCTTCACAATATGGAGCCGGAGATCATTACTACTACCGATGGGTCACATACCCTTTATGTGCCTGAGCTAAAGGAACATTATCACTCTATTAACGGGGCTATCCAGGAGTCAAAGCATGTTTTTATAAATGCGGGGCTTAAACGCATTATGGAGAACGGAAAAGATAAGATCACCATATTAGAAGTGGGTATGGGAACCGGTTTGAATGTGATATTAAATCATATCGAGGCCATGGAGGCTGGGAAGGTAATTGATTACACTACTTTAGAGGTTCAGCCATTGTCTGAGTCGATTGTTGCAAAGTTGAACTATAAAGAGTACATGGACGACAAATACGGGCCAATTTTTGACAGGATACATAAAAGTGAATGGAATATAAGGGTACCTCTTTCAGCCAATTCTAGTCTTACAAAGGTCAATGAGAAGGTGGAAGAATTCCGCTCGATAGCAAAATATGACCTGGTTTATTTTGATGGTTTTGCACCTGAGGTGCAACCTGAAATATGGGGAGCCGAGATCTTTGCATTAGTATATGATATGATGGCCCTTGGCGGAATATTGGTCACCTATTGTGCTAAAGGGGTTGTGAAGCGTGCTATGAAAGACTGTGGTTTTGTAGTGGAATCAATACCGGGGCCTACAGGAAAAAGGGAGATGACCAGAGCAAGAAAATAACAAGGAATTTAGAACATATCCATTTGCCCTGTTTTCTTTCCTTTCTTCCCTTTTTTAGCTGTTGCCGTCTGAATACCTTTTACTTTTTTAGCTGTTGCCGTCTGAATACCTTTTACTTTTTTTGCGGGTTGCCTTTTTTTTACGGGAGTTACTTCAAGTTCAACTTTTGTTCCCGGTTTAAAAGACTTCTCTTTTGCTTTTTGTTTTGTTTCTTTGGCAACAGCAGGTGTTATTTTGTTTGCTTTGGAAGGCAGCTTTTTAGGTGTTGCTACTTTTTTACCATTCCCATTTTCCTGGACTTTAGTAGTCAGTTCTTCTATTGCGGATCCATTGACTTCAACCTTAGCTTTCTTTTCAGGAGGGGGTGCCATCTCAATTATTTTCACACCTGAAATTTTAGCATACATCAATTTGTTGCCTTTGGCTTTCCAGCCTTTCACCTCAATGAAATCTGAGAGATCTATCTTTTCTGTTACTTTTTCTTTGAGTTTTCCCTTCTCATATTTGAATTCTATGCCTGGGAATTCAACGGTTGTAGAAAGCAGTAACCGTGAGTTCTTAGATTCACTAATGAACATAAAGCGCTGGCCAACAGAAGTAGTTTCAATATGGAAACGCTTCACGAAGTAAGCTGTCTTCTTACCATCAAAGTATATGGCTGTAATCACCGAAGAAGGATCGAATTTTTGAACAATAGATATAGCATCCATTTCATAACGATTGATCAGTTCAAAGGTGGTCAGGGCATATGAACCCTCACCATAAATAACAAGGATCTTATCATTGGTGTTGAAATTACCTAAGAAATCACCCCTTTCTTCGGTATTCAATCTACCCACCGTTTTGTCGATCCAAATATCTCTACCTCCCAACGTTGAAGCACCAATTGACTTTCTCTCGATCTTCTTGATGTTGTATTTGGTCAGAATGTTCCCTGTTGATCCCCTGCCTTTGATGGATAGCTCATTGAAATCATATTCGAAATTCTTGATCCTTGCAGTACAATTGTCATGTAATTGAACGCTCACCACTTCAGATTCGCTATTTGGATTTGCTGTAAAATAGATGATCCTGGATCCGTTATTCCCTTTTGTAAGATCGTATTCCTTATCTCTGGTAACAGAGGTTACTGAACATCTTTTTACAAAGTTCCTCTTTGATTTTGCATCTACATATACAATATTGTACACCATCCTATCGTCATTTTTCTTCCATACTGCGGCGTGGATGATACCCTTACCGACAAATGATTTTTCAGCCACCTTTGTCACGATCATCTTCCCATCTTTTCGGATGATGATGATATTGTCAAGGTCGGAGCATTCGCCTATCAGTTCATCTTTTTTCAATCCGTGACCAACAAAACCTTCCTTCCTGTTAATGTATAGCTTACGATTGGCAACGGCAACTCTGGTCACCTGGATAGTGTCAAATGTTTTGATCTCTGTTCTTCGTGATTTCGTTTTGCCATACCTTTCCAATAACCCCTGGAAGTAGGAGATCGCATAATCGATCAAATGGCTTAGATTGTGGTTTACTTCTTTTAAGTCCTGATTCAGTTTCTTGATGTCCTTATCCGCTTTGAGTGAATCAAATTTGGTGATCCTTTTGATCTTAATTTCAGTAAGTCTCTCAATATCTTCAACAGTGACATCTCTTTTCAATTTCTTTTTAAAAGGGGTAAGTCCTTTATCGATCGTTTTGATCACCGAATCCCAAGTCTCACATATTTCAATGTCATGATAAATGCGATTCTCAATGAATATCTTCTCAAGAGAGGCAAAGTGCCATTTCTCTAATAAATTGCGCTTAGCGATCTCAAGTTCTTTCTTAAGTAGGTCAACAGTATTATCAGTGGAAAATTTCAGCATCTCATTCACAGTGATAAAATGAGGCTTATCCTCTATGATAATACATGCATTGGGAGAAATGGAGATCTCACAATCGGTAAAGGCATACAGTGCGTCAATGGTAACATCAGGAGAAACACCTGCAGGTAACTCAATAATGATCTCAATATCTTTAGCGGTATTATCTATTACCTTACTTATCTTGATCTTTTTGTTGTCATTGGCCTTAACGATCGACTCGATCAGGTGTGTTGTGGTGATACCAAATGGAACATCCCTAACGATCAATGTACGTTTATCGACAGTTTCAATTTTAGCCCGAACACGAATTTTACTTCCTCTAAGCCCTTCATTATAGTTGGTAAAATCTGCCAAACCTCCTGTTGGGAAATCAGGTAAAATATTTGTGTTTTTTCCTTTGAGCACATTGATAGAAGCTTTGACGAGCTCATTAAAATTGTGAGGCATTATCTTAGTAGCTAATCCCACAGCGATTCCTTCAGCTCCCTGGGCAAGGATCATTGGAAATTTGATAGGTAACTTTGTGGGCTCTTGCTTCCTACCATCATAAGATAATTGCCACTCAGTGGTGTTGTTATTAAAAGCGACCTCTAATGCAAACTTAGATAGCCTGGCTTCAATATAACGAGGTGCTGCAGCACTGTCTCCTGTTCTAATATCTCCCCAGTTCCCCTGGGTTTCTATCATGAGATCCTTTTGCCCTAAATTTACAATAGCATCGCCTATAGCAGCATCACCATGGGGATGGTATTGCATGGTATGTCCAATGATATTGGCCACCTTATTGAATCTTCCATCATCAAGCTCTTTCATGGAGTGGAAGATCCGGCGTTGTACTGGCTTCAATCCATCATTGAGCATTGGGACCGCCCTTTCGAGGATCACGTAAGAAGCGTAATCAAGGAACCAATTCTCATACATGCCATCAATATGTATCTTGTGGATCATGCCATTTCCGTTCCCATTCCCATTTCCATTGGGAGCAGACTGCTCTTCAGGTGGTTTACTATCCATGGACTTCCTCCATTTCGTTCTTTTCAACTCTTAAATGATCAATAATAAATTCCTGTCTTTCAGGAGTATTCTTTCCCATATAGTAGCTCAGTATCTTTTGTACGGATGTATCTCTGTCAAGTATAATGGGCTCGAGCTGCATCTTGTCGCCGATGAACTGGCTGAACTCTTCCGGAGAGATTTCTCCCAGCCCTTTAAACCTTGTGATCTCAGGCTTTCCTTTTAGTTTCTTTTGAGCTTTCATTTTCTCCTCTTCGGAATAGCAGTAAATAGTTTCTTTCTTATCTCTTACTCGGAACAAAGGGGTTTCCAACAAATAGAGATGACCATTTCGAACCAATTCCGGAAAAAATTGGAGAAAGAAGGTAAGCAATAGTAGTCGGATGTGCATACCATCAACATCTGCATCGGTGGCTATTACTACATTATTATAACGTAGGTCATCGAGTCCGTCCTCAATATTCAAAGCATGTTGTAGCAGATTGAACTCTTCATTCTCGTACACTACTTTCTTCTTTAGGCCATAGGAGTTCAGAGGTTTTCCACGCAAACTGAAAACTGCCTGGGTTTCCACTTTCCTTGATTTTGTAATAGAACCGCTGGCAGAGTCACCTTCTGTAATGAATAAGGTGGATTCCCAATGGTTGTCATGGCCGTCATTAAAATGTCTCCTGCAATCTCTGAGTTTTTTATTGTGAAGGTTGGCTTTTTTGGTTCGCTTATTGGCCAGCTTCCTGATGCCTGCCATATCTTTTCTCTCCCGTTCAGATTGTTGGATACGCTTCAGGAGGATGTCAGCAGTTTCAGGGTGCTTATGCAAATAGTCGTCTAATTCCTTTTTTAGAAAATCCATTACATGTCCTCTCACCGATGCACCATCGGGGGACATGGTTTGAGATCCCAATTTCGTTTTTGTCTGGGCTTCAAAGACCGGCTCCTGGATGCGAATGCTTATCGCTCCAATGATCGATGACCGGATATCTGCAGTATCAAAATCCTTCTTATAGAATTCTCGTATTGTTTTTCCAATCGCTTCTTTGAAAGCTGCCAAATGGGTACCTCCCATCGTTGTGTATTGGCCATTCACGAAAGAATAGTACTCCTCACCATATTGATTCCCATGGGTCATAGCGATTTCAATATCAGTACCATTCAAATGAATGATCGGATATCTAAGGGTTTCCACATCTGTTTTCCTGGATAATAAGTCTAATAATCCATCTTTGGAGAAATACTTCTTCTTATTATAATTAATGGTCAATCCGGCATTTAGATAGGCGTAATTCCATATCTTATTTTCAATGAATTCAGGGAGAAAATGATAATTCTTGAAGAAGCCATCATCAGGGGTGAATTCAATAGCTGTGCCATCAGGGAGTTCAGTCTTGGTTATCTTTTGATCGTTGATGATCTCACCATGTTCAAATTCAGCCACCTTGATCTTACCCTCCCGAATCGCAGAAACCTTAAATTGTTTTGATAGGGCATTGACTGCCTTTGTGCCGACGCCATTAAGCCCAACAGATTTCTGAAATGCTTTGGTGTCGTATTTAGCGCCGGTGTTGATCTTAGAAACACAATCAAGGACCTTTCCCAATGGAATCCCTCTGCCGTAGTCTCTTACCATTACTTTTTGATCGGTGACCTTGATGTCGATCTTTTTCCCAAATCCCATGAGGTATTCATCAATGGAGTTATCTATAGTTTCCTTGATGAGGATATAGATGCCGTCGTCCGGGGAGGAGCCGTCGCCTAACTTTCCAATGTACATCCCCGGGCGCATTCTAATATGCTCCCGCCAGTCTAACGTGCGTACACTATCTTCGTTATAATTCGATTGAGCCATAAACAATACTTTCTTATAAGCTTCAAAATCACAAAGCTTATAAGGGTAAAGGATTCGAGCTAAAAAGTAAGCAATAATAAGGTTTTCTCCATTATTTGCGGGAGAAAATTATTAACAGCTGTTGAAAAGTGTCTAAAATAAATGAATTGGTTTGACAGTATAGGTCTAAGCGAATTTAATAGATTTCTTCAAATGAACAAATGATCGCAGAATTTATTTGGTGAAAATGGGCAACATAGAAGTATCTTTTCTTTATTTCTTAACTTTACGATATGAACCTGAAGTTTGAAAATGTGACAATTAGTTTTGACACCAAACCGGTACTTGACCAATTTAGTTTTGAAGTTAAAGAAGGTGAGAAGGTGGTAGTTAGCGGGGATTCAGCTTCCGGTAAATCGACGATCATCAATTTGGTGTTAGGATTTTGTAACCCGGATAGTGGGAGGATACTGATAGATGGTGAAGACATAAGAGATATGAATATCCATAAGTGGCGTTCGAGGATTGGCTGGTTGCCCCAGGAATTTCCATTTGGAGCCCAATTGGTAAGAGATGTCATCTTTCGACCATTTTCATTTAAGAGTAATAAATTGGTGAAGCCCACTGACGAAGAGATCCTTGTCTTGTTCTCGAAGTTGGGCCTTGAAGAAAGCGCTCTATCCAAAAAGATGGATGAAGTATCAGGAGGGCAGAAGCAAAGGATCGGACTCATCATTAGTTTACTTCTTAAAAGAGATGTGTTATTGTTAGATGAACCCACGGCTGCCTTGGATAAACACAATAAGAAATTGGTCATGGCCCACCTCTTAAAAAATAAGCACTCAACCATATTGTCTACATCGCATGATCAGGAGTGGATAGACCAATGTGACAAGATCATTAAAACATAGATGGAAGGGACAATTGATATAAGGTGGAACGATATGATAGTGGGGTACCTGCTATTGTTGATCCCATTAGGGATATTCTGGTATTACCAGATCGGTCTGATCAGACAAACACTAATTGCCATTGTAAGAATGACCGTCCAACTTTTATTGGTGGGCCTCTATCTCGGCTGGCTGATCAAAGAAGATAATATGATCATTAATATCCTGTGGATCATGCTTATGCTTGTGGTTGCCAATTATTCTATAGTAAGCAGGGGGCAATTAAATTGGCGGGCCTTTTTCTTCCCTGTATTTTTTGCGATGCTGATCAGCATCACCTTGGTAGATGCGTTTTTTCTAAAAGTTGCCATACGCCTTGATCATGTCTTTGAAGCTCGATTTTTAGTACCGATATCCGGCATGATCATGGGAAATTGTTTGCGCTCCAATATTATTGCATTGAATACTTTTTATCATGATCTTCACCACGAGCGGGCAAAGTATCGATATTTTCTTGCCTGCGGTGGAAAGAGAGGAGAGGCACTCTTCCCCTTCATGCAAAAAGCCTTGAAAAGTGCCTTTAATCCTGTGATCGCCACTATGGCTGTAATTGGGCTAGTGGCCTTGCCAGGTACCATGACAGGACAGATCATCAGCGGAAGCGATCCTACAACTGCTATCAAGTACCAGATCCTTTTTATGATCTGTGTATTTGTGGCATCTATTTCGACGGTTTTCCTTACCATCCTTTTTGCCAATCATTTTGCTTTTGACAAATATGATAGATTTAAGGAGGGGATAATCAAAAGTAATTAAGGGAGTTTTAAATGAGTAATGTCATGAAAACCTAATTTGATTTTTTAATTTCCCTTAATTTTTTTATTTTTACACTCCCAAAAATTAGATAAAACATCAAGTTTTTTATGGATATTTTTGTTGAAAATTTGACTAAAAAGTATGACCTCCAACGAGCTGTTGACAACATTTCGTTTGAAGTAAAGACGGGGGAGATACTTGGATTCCTTGGCCCTAACGGTGCAGGAAAGACCACCACTATGAAGATGGTCACTTGCTTTATGGCGCCAACCGAAGGAGATGTGAGAATTGGAGAGTGGTCGATCAGGGAAAACCCTGATGAGATCAAGAAGAACATTGGTTACTTGCCTGAAAATAATCCATTATATCATGACATGCCTGTAATTGATTATCTGCGATTTGTTGCAGCGTTGCAGGGAGTAGAGAAAGGGGTAATTGGAGAGCGAATTAGAGAGATGGTCATCGTTTGCGGCTTAGATAATGAAAAGCACAAGAAGATCGGAGAGCTCTCAAAAGGGTATCGGCAGCGGGTTGGATTGGCGCAAGCCATGATCCATGATCCGCAGATATTGCTACTTGACGAGCCAACCAGCGGGCTCGACCCGAATCAGATCATAGAGATAAGGAAGCTGATCAAAGAGGTAGGCAAAGAAAAAACGGTTGTGCTGAGCACACATATTTTACCTGAAGTTGAAGCTACTTGTGATAGGATATTGATCATTAACAAAGGTAAAATAGTTGCTGACGGTACCTCTGAATCATTGCGTAAGCAAGCTCAGGGACAGGAGATCTTAAGGATCGGCATCGGAGAGGGGAGTAGGAATGAGATCATCAAGTCATTGCAAGATATGGAAGAAGTTCATATGGTGGATCCGGTGGGAGGTAGTGGTGACCTGATGGAAGTGCAAAGCAAGGCCGGGAGCTCATCAAGGAAACAGATATTCAATCTGTGTGTTGAGAAGGGGTGGGTGCTCAATGAGATGACACCTATTGAAACTAGATTAGAAGATATATTCAGAGACCTGACCATAGAGTAATATCAGGTTGACTTATATAGTAAAGAAAAAAATTAACAGATAACAAAGAAGAAATGAAAGCAATAAGGATCATTGCCGGAAAAGAATTGGGAGATTTTTTTAATTCTTTGATCGCCTACATAATGCTGATCGTTTTCCTTGGCTTTAGCGGGTTTTTTACCTGGCTTTATGGCCGAGATGTTTTCATTGTAGGTCAGGCAACGATGAGCTCATTTTTTTCTATAGCTTATTGGTCGTTATTTTTCTTTATCCCCGCATTGACCATGAAATTATTAGCCGAAGAAAAGAGCTCCGGAACTATCGAGTTATTGCTTACCAAGGCAGTCACGGACATGCAGGTCGTAATTGGTAAATTTATTGCTTGTTTAGGATTGATAGTTTTGGCATTGGTCAGCACCCTTCCTTATTATATCACCATATTGAATTTGGGACCCATTGATCACGGGGCCGTTTTGTGTGGTTATTTAGGCTTATTGCTGATGAGTGGGGCTTATATTAGTATTGGGTTATTTGCGAGTTCTGTCACTAGCAATCAAATTGTAGCTTTTTTATTAGCATTATGTATCGGCATCTTTTTTCATATCATTTTTGGGATGTTGGCAATGAACTTTACCGGGATACCAGGAGCAGTATTTGATTACCTGAGTTTATCCACCCATTTTGAATCTATATCCAGAGGGGTAATAGATAGCAAAGATCTGATCTACTTTTTCTCAATAATAATTATTGGAATCGTTTCTTCTGAAACAATTTTAGCAAGAAGAAATTTGATTGACTGATCATGAAAAGCAAGAAAACAGTACTTTTTTCATTGTTGATATTCATAGGTATCATCCTGGTGGTTAATATTTTAGCCAGCCGTTTTTTCTTTAGACTGGATTTTACTGAGGACAATAGATATACATTAAGTGATGCCACTTTGGATATTTTGTCCTCATTGGAATCACCGGTAACGGTAACCGCTTATTTTTCCAAGGATCTTCCCGCAGCTATTGAAAAGGCAAGGAATGACTTTAAGGAGTTATTGGTCGAGTATAATCAAAGGTCAAATGGGATGGTATTATATGAGTTCATCGACCCGAGTGGAGATGAAGGGTTGGAGCGAAAGGCCATGAGTGCCGGCGTCATGCCAAGAATTGTTAACGTTCGTGAAAAGGATAAATTCAACCAGCAGAAAGCCTATTTTGGTGCTTTGATAAGAGTAAACGAAGGATCTGAAGCGATCCCGATTATTGAACCTGATGTAGATAATGAATATGCTTTATCCTCAGGGATAAAGAAACTTTCGGTTTTAGAGAAACCTATAATAGGGATACTACAAGGCCATGGGGAACCTGCTCTGGATGAGTTGTCCCAAGTTTACAATGCACTTTCAGTCCTTTATGATGTAGAACCAATTACTTTGGATGAGCCGGTGGTATTGGCAGAAAAATATAAGACCATAGCCATTGTAGCTCCAAAAGATACCATTCCCCCAAGTCATTTATCACAGATCGCCGATTTTTTATCAAATGGTGGCAACTTATTCATCGGTTACAATAGGGTAAAAGGCAATTTCTCTCAGGCTCGGGGAACAGGTGTTTATACTGGATTAGAGGACTTTCTTATGAAGTTCGGGGTAGTCATTGACGAGAATTTTGTGGTGGATTGGAAATGTGGTTCAGTGATGCTGCAACAGCAAAATTATCAAATTCCGGTGGCGTTTCATTATTTTCCACAGGTCCAGAAGTTTGAAGAGCATCCTGTTACCAAAGGCATAGAGAGCATAGTTTTTCAATTTGCCAGCTCCATTACATTTAGAGGAGACACCTCAATTCAATTTACTCCTTTGATAAAAACTTCTGAAAATTCTGGGACAATTAACCCACCCCATACCTTTGATATTGAAAAGAAATGGGGAAGTGCTGATTTCCCACTATCAAATATAACGATCGGTGCATTATTAAGTGGTAAACTTTTTGGAGCAGCGAATTCAAGGGTGATATTAATATCTGATGGCGATTTCCCTATCGGTGGAAAGGGGCGTAATGCAGGGCAGCTTCCTGCTGATAACATCAATCTTATTGTGAACTCAATTGACTGGTTGTCTGATGATACCGGCCTGATAGACCTGCGTACAAAGGGACTCACCTCCCGTCCATTAGATGAATTAGAGGATGGTACCCGAATGCTATTGAAATATTTTAATTTTCTTTTTCCAATTATAATTGTTGTCGTTTACGGTTTTATAAGAATGCAGCTCAACAGAAATATAAGAATGAAAAGAATGCAAGAGAGTTATGTTTAGAAAAGTCAATTCAAAGATATTACTTGGAGTTCTTGTTGTGTTATTGCTAATAGTTATTCTGCTTAACTATAAGGATAAGAATCACGAGGAGCGCACATTCAGAAAAGAGTTAGTAAAAGTGGACAGTTCAATGGTCACAGCCCTTTATCTTTATCCGAGCTCATTGGATCAAGAGGAGATCATTATCAGCAGGATAGGGCAAAAATGGGAGCTCATATCAGGAGACAAGAGAGCAAATGCTGATCAGAAATTGATCAAAAATATGATGGGACAATTATTGCTCATTGTACCAAAAAGTGTAGCAGCAACTTCCAATGAAAAATGGGAGAAGTTTGAAGTCAGTGACTCCTCAAGTACAAAAGTGATCGTATTTGAAAATGGGGAACCCACGACTACATTATTCATAGGCAAGTTCTCATATAATGAAACTACTAGGAGCACCACCACATATATTAGGCTGAAGGGCGATGATGAGGTGTATTCCATTGAAAGTATGATGGGGTATATTTTCAATCGGGGATTCCTTCAGATGAGGGATCGTACGATAATAAAAGGGAATAAAGAGAATTGGACCAAGCTCGCATTTAATTATTCGACAAGAAGTTCTTTTGTCCTGAACAAATTATCTGAGCATTGGTTAATTAATGGAGAGGTCACAGACTCAGCCAAAACAGAAAAATTTCTAGCCGACATTTCAAACGTTGTAAGCCCAAATATGATGGATGGATTGAAACAGGAGCTTTTGGGGGACCCAATAAGTATCTTGAAAATTGAAGGTAACAATTTACGAAACCCAATTGAGGTGATTGCTTATCCTGCCGATACTATCAATAAGTACTTTATCACCTCATCCTTAAATCCGGGGGCCATTTTCGTAGGGGGTAGGGACCAGCTTTATGAGAAACTATTTTTAGATGGATCCTTTTTTTTAATAGATTCCGAAGAATAACCGCTGATCATTTTTGAGCGTACCGAAGCAAAACCACTGCAATGATCCCAAAGATTATATTAGGTATCCAGACTCCCAATATTGCTGACAGCCCAATGTTTATTGACAAAGTTGAAGAGATCTGCATAAAAAATACATAGGCAGCACTTATTGAAATGCCAATAGCGATATGGTAGCCCATACCACCTCTTACCTTTCTGGAGGCGATGGCCAGGCCCATAAAAGTCAAAATATATGTAGATATTGGAATGGCTGTTCTTTTTTGTTTTTCTACTTCAAAGATTGCCAGGTTACCTATTCCTTTTGCCCTTTCATCATCAATAAATGCTGCTAACTCGGGAGTTGTCATTGTCTCTTTAATATTTTGGCGCCTTTCAAGATCTTCAGGTCGAAGATTAAAAGTAGTATCCAATATGCGACCCTTTCTGATCTTTTCTATCATCTGCAAATTGGTTCGCTCATAGAAATTAGTGATCCGCCACATATTCTTTTCTCTATTCCATTTGATCCTTTCTCCTCTTAATTTTCTCACAAGCTGACCGTCTTTGATCACCTCCATTGCAAATTTGTACCCAACACTGTCACTATTGTTATAATTTTCAAGGTACAGATAGGTGGTTGGATCATTTTGAATATGAATATTGTGAGATTGATTCATAAAAGGATCCTTGATATATGTATTCTCAAAGGCGATCAAGGTTTTGTTTGCGTTAGGTACCCAAATATGGCTGGCATATAACATTAGGGATGATAAGACAGCGGCTGATAAAAAATAAGGCAGGAGCAATCTGTTAAAGCTGATTCCGCTATTCAATATGGCTATGATCTCTGAACGATATGCCATTCGCGATGTGAAGAAGATCACTGCAATAAAGATAAAGAGAGGGCTGAGCAATATGCCAATGTAAGGAATGAAGTTAAGGTAATACTCAAATACGATAAGTTTTAAAGGAGCAGCATTATCAATAAAGTCATCCATTTTCTCTGAGATATCAATAACGATGGAGACAGCTATCAGGAGCATCATAGCGTAGAAGAAAGTGCTTAAGAACTTGAGGATAATATATCTATCTAATATTTTCATACACTTGTGACGAATCCTACACAAATATAGTGGTTACTCGAAATTGGTTGTAATTTGTTTTGCATTGATTTTACTTGTCATCATAATCTTGTGTCAAGTTGTTTGACCTTCAATTGCTTCCAGCTGTTGAAGTCCCCTTCTAAAATATGTTTCCTGGCTTCTCCAACCAGGTCCAGATATAAGCTAAGATTTAGTATGCTTGCCAATTGGGCGCCTAGTATCTCTTTCGCCATCATGAGATGTCTTATATATGCTTTGCTGTATGATTGTCCAATATTACTTTTACTTTCTTTATCAATGGGAGAAAGATCATTTTTCCATTTCTCATTTTTAATATTTATTATACCCTCACTTGTAAAAAGCATACCATTTCGAGCATTGCGGGTAGGCATTACACAATCAAACATATCAATCCCCAGAGCAATACACTCTAATAAGTTAACAGGAGTACCAACACCCATTAGGTAACGTGGCTTATCATTTGGAAGTATGTCACAAACGATCTCTGTCATTTCATATAATAGTTCTGTTGGTTCACCAACGGAGAGGCCTCCAATTGCATTGCCGCTCATATCACATGATGCGATTTTTTCGGCAGATATTTTTCTAAGGTCTTTATATACGCTTCCCTGAACAATTGGAAATAAGGTTTGGTCATAATCGTATAATGGCTCAGACTTCTTAAAATGATTGCAACATTTTTCCAGCCACTGATGGGTTAAGTCCATAGATTCAGTAGCATACTTTTTGTCACAGGGGTAAGGGGTGCATTCATCAAAAGCCATAATGATATCGGCTCCTATAGTTCTTTGAATATCAATAATATTCTCAGGACTAAAGAAGTGTTTAGCACCATCAATATGAGACTGAAAAGTAACTCCTTCTTTAGTGATCTTTCTTTTTTCTGCAAGAGAGTACACTTGATATCCTCCACTATCTGTTAAAATCGGCCCTTTCCAATTTATGAAATTATGTATCCCTGATGATTTTTTCAAGATATCTAAACCGGGACGTAAATAAAGGTGATATGTATTCACCAAAATTATTTTGGCATTAATCTCTTCCTCTAACTCCTTTTGTAGTACAGCTTTTACACCACCTAGAGTGCCTACTGGCATAAAAACGGGAGTTTCAAATTGACCATGATCAGTGACCAAGATTCCTGCCCTGGCTTTAGAATTCGCATCTTGCCCCTGTAAACTAAATTTCATTCCAACAGCAATTTAGGTATTAAATTTCATTATGCTGATCGATTTTATTGAATGATCTGCATATGGGTGTCAATATTTATTTCTTCAGATAATTTAGGAAATTAGTATAAATTTGACTCAAAATATTCATTTTGAATCTTCTTTTTGTAGTATTCTTAGGTGCTTTTATTATTCAATTATTTTTCTACCTCTATTTTTTCGGAAAGTTGGCCATCCACCATTCTTCAAAAGGGGACACTGCTGATCTCCCTGAAATTTCAGTTATTATTTGTGCAAAGGATGAGTCGAAAAATTTAAAGGGTAACCTGCCGGGGATATTGACTCAGGATTATCCAGACTTCGAGGTGATCGTTGTAGATGATGCATCAAATGATGATACACCTGCTGTCCTGGAAGCGTTTTCCAAGGAGTATGCACATCTTAATTTTATTACTTTGAGCAAAGAGGAGTCAATGCTGCCGGGGAAAAAGTTACCTTTATCAAAGGGAATTCAGTTGGCAAAAAATAAATTTGTCTTATTGACCGATGCAGATTGCAAGGTGACAAGTTCCTTGTGGATCAAGAATATGTCCAACCATTTTGTTGGTAATAGAAAAGTAGTTTTAGGGTATGGTCCTTACAAGAAATATCTCGGATTTTTGAATAAATGCATTCGATTTGAGACCGTATATACCGCAATGAAATATTTGTCCTTCACCCTACGAGGGCTGCCATATATGGGTGTTGGAAGAAACCTGGCATACGGCAAGCCCCTTTTTGATCGTGTGGGAGGCTTTGAATCCCACAAAGAGGTCATGTCTGGAGATGATGATCTGTTCATAAATAGTGTAGCCAATTCTAAGAATACAACCATCGAGATATCCCCTTTAACCTTTATGTTCTCAGAACCGAAACGGACGTGGAGTGACTGGTTCAAACAGAAGAGAAGGCACCTGACAACAGGCTTAAAATATAAGTTTTCTCATAAGGTGTTGCTTGGAATTTTATCAATATCTCACATATTATTTTATGTGAGTTTCCTGGTTTTATTGATTAATTTTTGGAGGCTGGATGTAGTAGTTGGGTTATTTTTAATAAGGTTGATTGCTCAGATATTCATATATAGTAAGGTTTTGAGAAAGTTAGGTGAAATGGATCTATTGCTTCTTATCCCTCTTCTCGATTTCCTATACTTGTGTTTTTATCTTACTTTTGCACCGACATTGGTCATAAGAAAATCTAATAGATGGGTATAAATTCAAATTTTTCTCCCAGGGCACATGAGGATTATCAGTTGGTTTTAAAGGCGATCGGAGACGGTAATGAGGAAGCTTATGCCAAGTTGATGAGCAGATATAAAGATGCCATTTTTTTTATGGTATTGAAGATGGTCCACAACCGGGATGATGCTGAAGATCTTACCATTGAAGCATTTGGCAAGGCATTTAGTAATTTGGAAAGTTACAGCCCTGATTATGCATTCAGCACTTGGTTGTTCAAGATAGCAACAAATAATTGTATTGATTTTATCAGAAAAAAGCGGCTTGAAACTCTGTCGTTAGATGATCCTATTGAAACTGACAAAGGGGAGGATTATACTTATGACCTTCAATTTGAGGGATTGGATCCTGAGGAGAAGTTCATCAAAAAGCAGAGGGCAAAATTAATGCGGGATATCTTAGACAAGTTGAATCCGAAGTATAGAATGCTTATAGAATTGCGCTTTTTCGAAGAATTATCTTATGATGAGATCGCGGAACGATTATCGTTGCCTTTGGGAACAGTGAAGGCTCAATTGTATAGAGCTAAAGAGTTGTTGTATAATATCCTGAAGAAGCGAAAGGAGAAATACTAAATATCTCAATAGGGTGATACCTGGAATTTTCTCAGCCAGCGACATTACATGAGTGCCTTATCATGGAGCTTATCAAAAAATACTTTCCTGGTCTATCACAACAGCAGCTTGACCAATTTCGCATGCTGGAACCTTTGTATGAGTATTGGAATGCAAGGGTGAACATCATTTCCAGGAAGGATATAAAAAACCTGTATGAGCATCACGTACTCCATTCTTTGAGTATCAGCAGAGTCACCACCTTTTTTAAGGGGGCGAAAGTCATAGATATTGGAACAGGTGGAGGATTTCCGGGGATACCATTGGCAATTATATTTCCGGGAGTTCAATTTCATTTAGTGGATTCGATAAGGAAAAAGGTAAATGTTGTACAAGCTGTTAGGGAAGCAGTTGGATTGGAGAACGTAACCACTGATCAGCTGAGGGTAGAGGAAATTTCAAGCAAGTATGATTTTATGGTGAGTAGAGCTGTTACAGATCTGGCAACTACTTTTCATTGGTCGAAAAGATTAATTAGAGGTGGCTCCAAGGGGGATATGGAGAATGGTATATTTTGTTTGAAGGGGGGCGACTTGGATAATGAGATTTCAGGTGTCAATGCCAAGGTCGTCAAATTTCCCATCATTGATTATTTTCAGCAACCCTTTTTTGGTGAAAAGTACATCCTGTATTGTAAGTAAGGGATATATCTTCTTTTATGAGTAGTAACGTCGGTTATTGCAGGTAAGGATTGATAGGCATGTATCACAGGTGTTCTTGAAAACCTATTTATCAGCCAATTATTTTTTCCCCCGGGGGGTGTACCGCTTCCCCCCGCACCAAATTACACTTTTTCAACCTCAATTTATGAAACAGTTTTCGCGAAAAAGTTACACTATTTGTGATGAACAAAATCAGAGTGTGGAGACAAACTCACCTTCTTACTAAGGGACCTAATTCAGGATTCGGTGCAAAAAGAGAAGAAAAGAAGAGAAGAAGAGAGAGGAAGATTCTTATGAATGACTCTCAGATTCAGCAACTTTACTTTGGATTTTATATCTTGCAAAGTTTTTAGGCACCTTGGAAATAACATTATGGGGGATTCTATTCTTAGAAAATTTCAATATAACTTTATATTTATCGTTGGAGGACTTTTGGTTTTGTTGTTCATTATGGAAAATGTGAATGGCAGATTTTGGTTGCATGATTTAGAGGTCTATTACAGCGCTTCAAGAGCATTTCTGGAAGGAAACTCTCCATACGGCTCTAGCTTTGGGTTGCCCTCAGGGTATTACAAGTATTCCCCTTTCGCATTGATCTTTTTTGCCCCACTAGCCTTACTCCCATTTGCAATGGCTAAAGTGGTTTACTTTTTTATTATCGCGGGATTGTTGATTTTCTTGATCCTTGATAGCCGCAATACATGGCAAACCATTTTTTCTGTAAAAGAAAAATACTTCCTCAGCATAGCGATCCTTGCAATTATTATTTGTGGGACACACCTTTTTAGGGAATTTCACCTGGGGAATGTAAATCTATTGCTCTTATTTATCTTCTACCTCAGCTTTCAATTTATTGCGAAAAAGAAAATCTTCCTTGCAGGAATATTAATAGCAATTGGTATTCTTATTAAGCCTCACTTCATTGTATTGATCCCTTTATTAGTAATGAGAAGGGAGTTTAAAGTACTTGGGAGTATGGCCCTATTCGTTGTTCTTGGCCTATCATTGCCAATACTATTTGGTGGTTATGAACAAAATCTATTACTCCATAGAGAGTGGGTTACTGCAATGGCTGCCCATAACGCATCATTAGTAAGTGCGCAGGATACAATATATGCAATGGTAAATTTAGCTTTAAGCCAATTGAGCCTTAGTAGTGGATCTATGTTATTGGTGCCGATCGTATTAGCGGTCGTAGCTATAATGATATTTATTTTTGTAATTCGGAATATTTATATGGAAAGAAAATATGAGTTGAGTGATGATGCCAGGTCTTGGAATTTTAGATTTGAATATTTTTGGATCATTGGGTTGATCCCCAATTTAGTGCTGACAGATTCTGAGCATTTTTTGTTGTCCTTACCTATGATCCTATTTATTCTTCATTACCTCTTTTTGCAAAAATCATCATGGGTACTGCTTCTGGCGGCCTCTTTCGGTTGCTTATTATATGGAGGGAATTGGGGGGATCTCCTTGGCGACAGCTCTGCATGGGTATCGAAAAGTGGTTTGTTAGGATTAGGGGATCTGATAATCCTGATCTCTGCACTTTATATTTTGCATAAGCATCAAAGATCAGCATATGTCATTGGAGCAGCTGTTGAACCACAAAGTTGATAATCGATAATGATACAATTTGTTAAATACATTTTTAGGGACATCCTATTTTGGCTGTTTTTATTCTTTATCCAACGGCAAATTTTCCTTTATGCTTTGGTAGATGATGGATACTCAATTAGTGATTTGCTGATGTGTAATTATCATGCTTTTCCAATGGATATAGCTTCTGTATGTTATGTGCTGACGATCCCAATATTGTTGCTGGTTGTTTATTTTGTCAAAGCAAATGAGATCACTCCCAAATTGATCTTATTTTTCAGCTTTTTTGCCATTGCATTTACTTCCCTGTTGACGGTAATTGATATTGGCTTGTTCGAGGCATGGGGTGGAAAGCTAAATGGGAAAGCAATATCGTATCTTGCTTATCCTAAAGAGGCACTCGCTTCAACGATGTCTTCTCCGGTTTTCTTGCTGGTGAGCATATGGATTCTTCAATCTGTGGCAGGGATTTGGTTGTACTTAAAATATTTCAAGCAACCTCCATTTAAACTAAGGATATACCAAAAGGTGATCATTCCGATGGTGCTTTTTTTTCTTTTGATCATTGGATTTCGTGGTGGGTTTCAATTATATCCCATCAACAAAAGTTGGTCCTATTTTTCAAAGAGGGAGGTCCTAAACCTGGCAGCAGTGAACAGCTTGTGGAATTTTGGTGAGCTAATGTTTGAAAAGGATGAGATATCATCAAATCCATATCGATTTTTCTCCGACCAGGAGGCAGAAGAAGTTCTTGCAAGTATTCATCAAACGGATGAGAGTGAGGTCTTACAAATTTTTAATACGTCAAAGCCGAATGTTGTTCTCATAATGCTGGAGAGTTGGAGCGGATATATTATTGAACCACTTGGTGGAGAGAAGGGAGTAACACCTCAATTTACAGAACTTAGTAAAGAAGGAATATTGTTCACGAATTTTTATTCTACAGGTTTCAGAACAGAGCAAGGATTGGCTGCTTTGGTGAGTGGGTTCCCTTCACAACCCACTACTACTATAATCAGAAAGTTTGGGAAGTTCGATAAGCTTCCTAGTATCGTAGATCACTTAGGTGTTATAGGATACCATTCTTCCTATTTCTATGGGGGGAATCTGGATTTCGCCAATACAGAGTCTTATATTGAATCCATGGGTTTTGTATCCGTATATGGTGAGGATGATTTTGAATTTGAAAAGCGAACAAAATGGGGCGCCTTTGATGAGGAGTTATTCAACTTTAGCGTTGCGGAAATGGGGCAATTGAAGGCTCCGTTTTTCAGTATCATAGTGACCGTCACAAGCCATGAACCCTTTGACGCACCTGTCAATGAAGGATTTGAAGGGTCACTTCCACAATTGTATAGAAATTCTGTCCATTATACCGATCGTTGTCTTGGCGATTTCATTGCAAAAGCAAAGAAGGAAGATTGGTATCAAAATACGGTATTCTTTATAGTATCGGATCATGGTCATTATTTGCCGGAGAAGCGCACAAAGACAAGGCCGTTAAGATTTAGAATCCCAATGTTAGTTGTAGGGGGTGCATTGAAAAAGGAGCTGGCCGGAACTCAGATCACAAAGATCGGCTCTCAGGTAGACTTTAGTGCAACGTTATTGGCCCAATTGAAGATACCCGCCAATGATTTCAAATGGAGCAAGGATCTGCTCAATGAGCATACTCCTTCATTTGCTTTCTATGCTTTCAATGAAGGATTTGGATGGGTCGACAGTAATCAGACCTTAGTGTATGATCTTAAATTGAATGATGTGATCATAAAAACTCAAAGTGAATTGCCTGACAAGGATAACCAAAAGTATCTAACCAAAGGAAAAGCTTATCTCCAGTGCCTGTTAAATGAATACATCAATTTCAACAATTGATACCACCCTGTGCCGTAGATCATTACTCTCTATCGATACTATTTATTTTGTGAATACGATCTTCCGGTTAATTATCCCCTTATCGGAGATAATTTGTATAAAGTAGATACCTCCTCCAAAATCAGCCATATCAAATTGACTTTCAAATACCCCTTTGATATTTTCAGCTTTCTCAGATAATATCAGCTGCCCATCCATACTGAACAGATTTATTTCAAAATCTGTGGTCCTTGCCAGATCAATTTCAATATTGAATTTGCCAATAGTTGGGTTAGGATAGACAAGCACATAATTAATATTATCTATTGGATTGCGTATTCCAGTAGAATCATCACCCTTATTCACAGGATTTGACCTTGTTGAATTATAGTTCTTTGCCCTGGTGGCCACACAACCTGTTGAGCGATCAACAATGATCTGGTAAGATAGATTGCCCTTTGGGGGAGAAAAATCCGAATATGATGTCAAATTACTTGGAACGGAATCCAGTTTTGTCCACCCAGTGGATGGATGATATCTATTGATATAATAGGTTGCTACCGGAAATCCTTCATAGTGATCCCATATTAAATTAACTGAACCTCCCAAACCTAAATTCATGGATAGGTGTATGGTCTTATGTTCATCACTCAAATCTGATTCATTACCACATGAATCTGCTACCGCCATTTTATATCTCCATGATCTTTGTTTAGGATCCGATAAGGAATCAATGAATGTGCTTAAACTATCTTTATATTGAGACCCGATCTTATAGAATACTCCACTTTGAGAAGTTTCTTTATAGATGTTATACCAGAAGATCCCTTTAGCATTTATCTTCTGCCAAACCACTATATTCTTGCCAGTAACAGTATCCACAGTTACAAGGCAAATTGGTTTAGCAACAGGCATTAATCCAAATATCTCTATACTTTCAGTTGCCATGCAACCTGCAGAATCTGTTACAGTAACATCATAGACCCCTCCTTGAATATTTGTTTGATCCTGAGTCGAACTACCATTCGACCATTGATAACTGTAGGGGGGTATACCCGCAGCAATTGAAATATAAATAGAGCCGGTGGTACTTACTCCGCATACAATATCAATAGTTGAATCGATTGTAATGACAGGCCCATTAATATTACTTATGGCTGCAACAATAGAATCTTGACATGAATTTGAATCAGTTACAGTAACATGATAAGTCCCTGCAGCTAAAGCATTTTCTGTTGAACTAGTACCGCCAGTAGACCACAAATAAGTGTAAGGGGTAGTGCCTCCGGTAACGCCAATTGTCGCACTTCCATCGCTATTTCCACATACAGCATCAACAGTTGTTAGGGAGAGTGCTAAGACCTGAGGTTCAGATATAGAGATGCTGGTGATCACAATACAACCCAATGCATCTGTTATACTTACTTCATATGGCCCGGCAATTAGATTTGCCTGATCTTCCATAATACTACCATTTGACCAAATGTAATTATAAGGTCCGGTTCCATTCTTAACAGTAATATCAATTGATCCGTCTGATAAACCATTGCAGGAAACATCTTTCACCTGATCAATTGTAATTGTTGGACCATCAGAATCGCTTATCGCCGCAATACCAAAATTATCACAACCATTATTATCCGTTACTTGAACAGTATATATTCCGGATGTCAGGGAATCAGCTACTGCTGTGCTTGCCCCATTTGACCATAGATAATTGAATGGACCTGTACCGCCGCTAACAGAGACAAGGGCTCTGCCATCAGCATTCCCACAGGTGGCATCCGTTGTTGATATTGTTAAGGTCAATTCTCCGGGTGAAGATACTATTGTAGTGTCACTTGCTATGCACCCATCATCATCTGTAACTGTTACCACAAAAGTGCCAACACATAATGAAGTAGCCACAGATGTTGTTTGAGATAATGGGTCATCCCATATATAGTTAAATGGAGACGTTCCTCCTGAAACTGTGGCTGTTGCATCACCATCACACCAATCAATGCAGGTCGCATCATTATTTGAAGTCAGCACTGAAAGATCATTCATCGAAGAGATGGTTGTAAAATCTGTGGCTGAGCATCCATTTGTATCTGTTACCGTAACCTGGTAAATCCCTTCAGCTATAGCACTCAGATCTTCAATTGTCGCTCCATTTGACCACAAATAGGTGTAAGGTGTGGCCCCACCGGTTACAGTAAGGTCAGTCGATCCATCGCTCACTCCAATGCAGGATACATCAGTTCCAACAATACCTAAGCCTAATACTGATGGTTCGCTGATCAGAATTGAATCAATGGCGATACACCCATTTGTATCAGTAACGGTAACAAAATATTGTGCAGCTATCAACCCAATTAAATCTTCTGATGTTGCTGCATTTGACCATAGATAATTGTAGGCAGGAGTTCCCCCTGCAACGGCCATATTTATTGCGCCATCATTCCCTCCAAAGCAACTCACATCGGTACCTGACAATATAATACTTAATAACCCTGAAGGTTCGTCAACTACTTCCAGAGCTACCTTTGAGCATCCATTAGAATCTGTTACGGTTACCGTATATACTCCTGTGGTTAATCCAATCACATCTTCTGTTGTGTCCGAATTGGACCATAAGTAACTGAATGGAGCTATGCCACCACTTATTGTCAAATTGATCATGCCATCATTTCCTCCGGTACAATTAACATCTGATACTAGAAGGCTGAGGTTGATCACCCCAGGTTCAGTGATGACCACTGTATCATTTTTACTGCACCCAGCATTATCGGTAATGGTCACAAAATAAGTGCCTGAACTTAATCCTGTAACATCTTCAATAGTTGCTCCATTTGACCATGAATAACTGTATGGACTTGCGCCACCTGATACTGTCAGGTTAGCCGCTCCGTCATTATTGCCATTGCAACTAATGTTGGTCCCAATGATTGATGTGGCTAAAACTAATGGCTCAGTAATTATTACGGAATCAGTTATTGTACAAGTATTTGAATCTGTCACGGTAAAGGTGTATGTGCCAGAAATCAATCCTGAAATATCTTGGGTTGTTGCTCCATTTGACCATAAATAGGAATAAGGAGATATACCTCCGGAAACTGTCAAGTCAATTGCACCATCTGAACCATTATTACAACTTACGTTAGTATCACTAGTTGAAGGCGATATGGCTGAAGGTTCTGTTAAGACAATAAAGTCACTGGTTGTACAAGTATTTGAATCGGTTACAGTAACAGAATAAATTGTAGCTGCAAGATTCACAATATCTTCAATGGTATCGCCATTGGACCAGTTATAACTAAATGGAGCCGTTCCTCCTACTAATGTGAGATTTACTGAGCCATCATTTCCGCCATTACAGCTAATGTTGGTCCCCGATAAACTGGAAGATGGGGCCCCGGCATCATTGATAATAACGATATCTGCTACTTGGCATAAGTCAAAATCTGTTACATTAATTGTGTATGAACCTGCTGATAAGTTAAATGCTGTATCAGTTGTTTGCCCATCTCCCCAAAGGTATGTAAAAGGGGCTGTGCCACCTGCTACTGATACTGTGGCTTGGCCATCTGAATTGCCGCAACTTGCATCTATAGTTCCTGTTGTTATTATCATGCCTGCTGGCTCACCCACAATTCCTGTGTCTAGTATCGTGCAACCATTTGAATCTGTTATGGTGACGATATAAGTACCTGCAGTCAGTGCACTAATGTCTTCTGTTGTTGCCCCTGTTGACCATATAAAGGTGTACGGGGAAACTCCTCCTGAAACCGTAAGGTCTGCGCTCCCATCACTGCCACCATTACAGTTAACATCAGTTGGTATAATGCCGGCCGATAGAGCTGAAGGCTCAGTAAGTACTATAGTATCTTTATCAATACATCCCCTGTTATCTGAAACGGTAACTACATATGTCCCTGCACTTCGTCCTGTAATATCCTGAGTTGTAGCCCCTGTTGACCATAGATAATTAAACGGACTTGTACCACCCGTTACAGTGAGGTCTGCTGTACCATCATTTCCACCATTACAACTAATAGTTGTTCCAAGGATCGAAGTAGCTAATACGCCAGGCTCTATTATACTAACCGAGTCTACTGCATTACAACCATTGGTGTCAGTCACAGTCACATAATATGTGCCCTGGTTTAGATCAGTAACATCCTCCTTGTCATCTCCCGTTGACCAAAGGTAAGCGAATGAGGGTGTTCCGCCTGAAACAGTCAGGTCAGCCTCACCATCTGCACTCCCATTACAACTGATATCAGTGCCGACGATTGCTAAAGCTAGAGAAGAGGGCTCAGTGATGGTAGCGGAGTCAATTGCCATACAACTGTTGTTATCAGTTATAGTAACGATAAATACTCCTGCCCCTAAACTTGAAATATCAGCAGTTGTTGCCCCATTTGACCATAAATAGGTATAAGGCAGTGTCCCTCCTGAAACTGTTAAGTCAATAGAACCATCGGTATTTCCGTTACAACTTATATTTGTACCTAAGGCACCGGAAGTTAAAATGTTTGGCTCATTAATTACTGCAGAATCTATGGCAATACATCCTATCGAATCTGTAACGGTCACGGTATAATCCCCACTGGTCAACCCTGAAATATCCTCGGTAGTTGCCGCATTAGACCATAAATAAGTATAAGGTGAGGTTCCGCCACTCACTGTGAGATCGGTTGCTCCATCGTTCCCACCATTACAACTCACATTAGTTGTAGATGTGGATAGGGCAGGAGCTCCAATATCATTAATGATCACAGAAGCAGAGTCTATGCAGCTATTACTATCAGTAACTATTATAGTATATGATCCTGCGACTAATCCAATAGCTGAATCAACGGTTTGTGCATCACTCCAAAGATATGTGTATGGATCATTACCACCAGATACGATCACAATTGCAGAGCCATCAGAATTACCACATGTTGCATCATAAGTATTCGTTAATAAGACCATCGCTGATGGTTGGGTAAGTACACCAGTATCATATACTATGCATCCTTGATTGTCAGTAATTGTAACATAGTACGTTCCGGCAGATATATTGCTTAGATCTTCAGTGGTAGCACCATTGGACCAACCATATGAATATGCAGGAGTACCACCTGATACAGTCAAATCTATTGCACCATCATTACCACTTGAACAACTTATATTCGTTCCAGTAGCACTTGAACTTAAAATGGTTGGCTCGGTAAGTGTCACGCTATCATTGGCATTACAGCTATTGTTGTCAGTAACGGTGATGTAATAGGTCCCAATGGTAAGGCCACTAATATCTTCCGTTGAAGCCCCATTTGACCAAGAGTATGAGTAAGCTAATGTACCGCCAGTAACGGTTAAATTCGCCTGGCCATCATTCCCACCATTACAACTTATATCAGTACCTACAACACCCAAACTTAGAACAACTGGTTCGCTTATAATAACAGTATCATAAGCAGTACAACTATTGCTGTCTGTTACAGTAACATAATAAGTGCCTGAGCTTAATGTTGAAATGTCTTCAGTTGTTGCTGTATTTGACCAGAGATATGTATATGGTGTAGTACCACCCAAAGCAGTAAGGTTTGCTGAACCATTACCTGCGCCATTACAGGTTATATCTGTTCCAACAATACTAGTTGAAAGTACTGTGGGTTCATAGACAGTTTTCTCAAGGGTGGATATACATCCATTGGTATCGGTAAGCGTCACAGTGTATGTTCCTCCATTTATCCCGCTGATGTCTTCAGTGGTTGCCCCATTTGACCATGAGAAAGTATACCCTGGAGTTCCCCCTGATACGGTGAGATCTATAGCCCCATCATTGCTCCCATTACATGTTACATTAGTAACAGCACCACTTAAGACCAATGCAGATGACTCACTGATTACAACACTATCACTAACGCTGCAACTGTTATTATCTATGACAGTTACGGTATAAGTGCCTGCTGTAAGCCCGCTAATGTCTTCAGTTGAAGCCGCGTTGGACCAATAGAAGGAATAAGCCATTGTACCGCCGGAAACAGTCAGGTCAGCAGCTCCATCTGAGCCTCCATTACAACTTGCATTAGTACCAGAAATACTTGCATTTAACACTCCTGGCTCGCCTATTGTCACTGAATCAATTACAAAACACCCTTTATTATCTGTCACAGTTACAATAAACGTACCGGCAGCCAATGAAAAAATATCTTCTGTGGTTTCTGCGTTCGACCATGCGTAATTGTATGGCGCTGTTCCACCAGACACAGTCAGGTTCGCTGAACCATTATTGTCACCATTACAAGTGATATCTGTACCAACAATACCTGAAGTAAGAACGGTAGGCTCATATACGGTTGCCGAATCAACTAGGACACATAAGTTCCCATCAGTTATGGTAACATTATATGTTCCAATGACCAGCCCGCTAATATCCTCTGTTGATGCAGCATTTGACCATGAATAGGAGTAAGCTATTGTGCCTCCTGATACTGTAAGATTAATAGATCCATTACTATTACCATTACAGGTTACATCTGTCACATTCAAGGTTGCGCTTAAAGTTGCCGGTTCTGTTACTGAAATAGAGTCTATTACGATGCAACCAATTGAGTCTGTGACAGTAACTGAATATAGTCCGGCGCTCAAGCTGGCAAGATCTTCAGTGGTTGCTGTATTTGACCATAAAAATGCATATGGCGTGGTTCCTCCGGTTACAGTTAAGTTGGCAGCCCCATCAACGCCGCCATTGCAACTTACATTTGTTCCGGCAATGCCAGCTGAAGGAGCTCCAATATTATTAATAAGGACCATGGCAGAATCATAACATCCTGTTGAATCCGTTACAGTCACCATATAAGCTTGAGCTCCAAGAGCTGTTGCTGTTGAAGTCGTTTGTCCGTTGCTCCATAAATAAGTATATGGGCTGAATCCTCCTGAAGGAGTTACTGTTGCCGTACCATCAGAATTGCCACAAGTGGCATCAGTATTACCGGTTGATAGCACTAAATCGGGCGGTTGTGATATTATAATAGAGTCAATTTTCGTACAACCATTAGTATCTGTTATAGTAACAAAAAAAGTACCTGCTGTAATATTTGATAGATCCTCTGTTGTGTATCCGGATGTCCAGGAGTATGAATAGGGGGTAGTACCACCTGATGGGGTCAGGTTAGCAGCCCCATCGCTAGCTCCATGACAACTTAAGTCAGTGCCAACAATGCTACTTGCAAGGGAAGAGGGTTCTGCTATTGTGACTGAATCTATTATGGTACAACTATTATCGTCAGTTACTGTAACAATATATGTTCCACTGCTTAATCCTGATATATCTCCCGAAGATTCTCCATGTGACCAGGCGTAATTGTAAGGAGTAGAACCCCCGGATACTGAAATGCTTGCAGAGCCATCAGTGTTCCCATTGCAACTAATATCTGTGCCTACAATAGAAAGAGAAAGAAGAGTGGGCTCATCTATGACAGCGGTATCAAATACAACGCAAGAATTAGCATCTGTGACCGTCACATAATAGGTGTTAGAGGCAACCGTGCCAATTTGATCCTGGGTGGTAGGACCATTTGACCAATTATACATATAAGGGGTAGCCCCTCCACTTACAGTGAGGTTTATTGACCCGGTACTGCTGCCATAGCATAGCGCATCTGATGATAGTATGCTTGACGATAGCACCGATGGTTGTGTCAGTGTAACACTTTTTACTGATGTGCATAAGTGGTCATCAGTAACCGTTAGATAATAGGTCCCTATCGCCAAATTTGTAATACTGGATGCAGTGCTTCCTGTGGACCAAAGATAACTATATGGTGTTGATCCTCCCGAAACGGATGATGTAATTGATCCTGAGCTATTACCATTACAATCAATATTTGTTCCCGACAGGGATACTGTTAAAGATGCGGGTTGTGTAATGATCGCGGTATCATATAAGCTACACCCATTGAATTCTGAAATAGTTACATAGTAGGTGCCAGATGATAACCCTGATATATCCTGATCCGCAACACCGTTAGACCATGAATAAGCAAACTGGGGATTAGCATTACAATAATTAAAACGAATATTGGGTCGGAAAGTACCATTGCTAGTAGAACTTCCATAACTCCAAGAGCACGCATTATAAATGTCATTCCTATACCACCTTACTGAAGTAAATGATGTGGCTGTATATCGGGTTGAGGCATTTTGTGTATATGTTGGATTGGATCTATTGTCAAAGCAGATCTCGACAACTAAATTTTGACCGCCATTCCAATTGTAATTGTAGTCAAAGGTGTGCGTATTCCAGCCCGTACTGATCGTAATATCTTTTGTTGTAAAAACGGTAGTAAGTCCTGAGACTACTCCCGCCCCTAAATTTGCCGAATTTGTACACCCCATCTTAATGGAAAAATTCTTATAGGTGGTAGTTGATGAATTAAGACTGGCAATATTTAGAGCAATAGAAGTAATTGTACCTGTATCAATACCTGCTGCATTTAGTTCGCTGGCAGTGAATAGCATTTGCATAACTCCATTTTTATAATAGTTGCCATAGGGAGCAGGATATCCTGTAGCACTAACGTATGTAGTGTTGGTTCCCACTATGGTGCTTGAGCCTGTGCCACAGCCGGTACTGGTCGATTCGCAGGATGCAGAGAATGAATTTCCTGAAACTGTCAGGTCAATGCTTCCATCACTTCCTGCTTTGCAGCTAACATTTGTTTGGGAGATCGAAGATGTTGTTGCAGCGGGTTCAGTAATTACAGCAGAGTTTGTATTAGTGCAGCCAATGTCATCAGTGATGGTAACTCCATAGGTTCCTGCAGTTAATCCTGAAATAGAAGAAGTTGACAAAGCATTCGACCATGAATAAGAATAAGAAGGAAGTCCGCCTGATACATCAACAGAAGCTGTTCCGTCAGAATATCCGTTACAGCTTGCATCTGTTTTTGTTGTTACAGATGACATATCAGAAACAGTTACAATGGTCGTATCTTTTTCCGTACAGCCATTAGCACCGGTTACAGTAATAATATAGCTTGTTGTAGCTGTAGGAGAAGCTGTTGGGTTATATACGGTAGCACTACTTAACCCTGTAGTTGGTGTCCATGAATAAGAGAAATTAGAACTTAATATTTTGATATTATCTAAAGACCAATGGTCGCAACATCCCCCTGAATGGGAGAGTTGCCTCCATCTGAACATGGTACTGCTAGTTTTAGCAGTCATTGGAATGGTAGTATTCAGCGAAGTAAAGGTGGGATACGCTGATTCAATATAAGTAGCAATTGTTGTCCATGAGGTTCCGCTATTTGTGGAATATTCAAGTACTACATCTTCCCCCGGTTCAGCATTTTCGCATGGCGGTGCACCGCTGCCAATTTTCAGGTAGAACGAAACTGTATTCGCGCCAATTGTATTTAGATTATTTGTGGTGATGGATCGGGTAGATGTCCCACTAAAATAAAGTGCATTTCCACTTACGGAACCACAACTTGTTCCCGGCGATCCGCCGCTTAAATTGCTCCATTGGGAAGAATCGATCCCTGGATCAAAATCATCATACAACAAAGAAGCATCCACATTAAGCGATGTGCCGGAACCTCTGCAGATTGATACATCCGG
The DNA here is from genome assembly GCA_964572485.1 of uncultured Chitinophagales bacterium. GTDB lineage: Bacteria > Bacteroidota > Bacteroidia > Chitinophagales > CAZNGA01 > CAZNGA01. The sequence continues at coordinate 38,667 of CAZNGA010000004.1, read as the reverse complement.
TCCGGCTTTTGCAACGAGTCTTTTCAACGATATCAATACTGTATCAGTTAAGGTTTGTTCACAACCATTGGCATCAGTAACGGTTACAATATACTGAGAGGTTTGCGTTGGGGTAGATGTTGGATTAGATACTGTGGTGCTATTTAAGCTCGATCCCAATGACCAACTATACGTGTGGGGTGTGGTCCCTCCTGATGCAGTTGGGCTGCCTCCAATACCTACTGAGCTTCCCAAACAAACAGAATTATCAGTACCTGCATTTACAGACAGGTCACAATTAGTGCAATTTAAGTAATTCGATGTAGAAGGGGCGCTATTCGTCGAAGGGCCTGATAGCATTATTCCTCCACTATTATATGAACCGCCAACCAATATTAATGTCGCAGCAGTTCCGCTGGAATAAGTTGCACTTGCATCAGAGCATCCTGAGTTTCCGGTACCATCCGTTTTTACCAGGTAAAAATCATTACCTCCTGAGCCCATTGAAGCTGTGGAGCCTAATGTGGCAAATCCCCCATCTGAGGTTTGTATGCCAACATATCCATAATCGGAGCCGGTACCCCCGTATGTCCTTGAACTTGTTGCAACACCAGAGGAATTTGTTTTAATGTTGATCATATCGTAACCTCCTGCTCCGGAACTTGCCATATATCCTGAAATGAGATATCCTAAATCACTGGTTTGCGTAGCGGAATAACCATAATCATTGGATGAACCACCATATACCCGAGACCATGAAATACTATAGCTGGTATTAAGTTTGATCGCATAAAGATCATATAACCCTGCTCCAAAACTTCTAGTGTTCCCTGCAATTATCCAACCCCCGTCACTTGTTTGTTCAATGGATCTCCCATAATCGTAATTGCTATATCCATAAGTTCTGGTTATTAATACGGATCCCGCAGTATTAAGGCGGGCAAAATAAACATCTGTATTCCCAAAACCAGCGCTATACGTATAACCCACTACAGAATAGGTTGCATCTGAGTTAATCTCAACTCCCATGGCATAATCAGAACTTACTCCTCCTATTGTCCTACTCCATGTTATAGCTCCGGTAGAGGAAGTTTTGAGGATATACATGTCATAACTCCCTGCACCATAACTACTTGTATAGCCGGCTATGATATATCCATTATCAGAGGTTTGCTTAACATCTCTTCCATAGTCATTTCCCGTCCAACCTATAGTTCTTGTCCAACTCACGGTACCTGTTGAAGACAATTTCACCAAATAGACTTCATATCCTCCAAAACCTGAACTATTAGTATATCCAACACCAATATAACCACCGTCAGATGTTTGCTCAACGGACATTATATAATCAGTACCTGTTCCGCCGACAACCCTTGACCAGGAAACATTTCCTTTACTATCAGTTTTTATGAAGTAGCCGTCAACTCCTCCGGCTCCAAAACCAGTTGTGTAACCTGCCATAATGTAACCGTCATCAGAGGTCTGCTCGATGCACTGGCCATATTCATGTCCGGTACCACCATAAGCTCGTTGCATTTCAATTTGCCCATAACTCTTCAATTGTAAAAAGCAGAACAGGATTGCAATGCATGTTGAAATGAGCTTCAAGTTATTTTGAATATAATTGATCAATGACCTTAGTATCGCTTTCATCTCTTTATGGTTAAATAATTCTAAAATAAATATTTGTTGCTTTGGTAAAAAATGAGCACTATTATACAGTTTAAAAATAGATATATTGCTGATATTATCCTACGAAATGGGATAATATTTGCCGGGAGCAAAAGTGATAAACCCATGTATTCTTATAGCCCTATTTAAATTACTTTGAAAGCACCTCATTTTATACTTTCTGATTTAAGGGAATTTATATCTACTTCTTCCATATTATTTGTTGTTTGGGAACTTTATTGGCTGAATAATAGTTTTGAGCTTAATATAGACTTTAATGTATAAATTAATTTATATTATTTTGTCTAAAATGAAATAAATTTGTACCTTTACCATCGAAATCAGATAAGGCGAGCCGAAATGGCTCGTTGAACTTTAATAAATAACTAAATAATTAACAATGAACCCTAGTATTACAAATCAACCAAATTATGATCCGGTAGCAGTTCAGCCTTTGAGAGATGAATTAACCGGAATCGGTTTTGAAGAATTGCTCACCCCCCAGGATGTAGATAATATGCTGGAAAGCCAAGATGATAAGGTGGCTCTTGTCCTATTGAATTCTGTGTGCGGATGTGCTGCCGGAGCTGTAAGGCCAGGTGCCATGCATTCAGTACAAACTGATTTGATACCGGATAAGTTGCTAACTCTATTTGCAGGTATGGAGAAAGAAGCAGTGACTCATTATCGTAATAAATATCTTGCAGATTATGAGCCATCATCTCCCTCATTAACCCTTTTTAGAAATGGCAAAATACTATCTATATTTCACAGACATGACCTTGTTGATAAAACTCCTGAAGAGATCTCTGGACTACTGACTGAGATCTATGCAGATAACTGTAATAGACGAGGCCCATCTATCAGCGCTAAGGATTATGATGATATTGACAAAAGTGATCCCATGTGTGGATCTGACGTTCCTAAGTTCGAAGGTTGATATTCATATTAAACACATTGCATGAAAATAACAGCACATGATGAATACGGTTTAAGGATTTTATTAAGAATTGCCAGAGATGACAATGGAACGGGATTAAGCATTCCGGCAATAAGCCAGATGGAGGGAATGTCATTTCATAATACAGCAAAGTTCTGTGGGATCCTGAGAAAGGCAGGATTTATTGTCAGCACTCAGGGGCATGCCGGAGGATATAAGCTCGCTCGCCCTGCTAATGAAATGAATTTGCGTGTCCTATTTACTTCCTTGGGCGGACTGTTATTTGATGAATCACACTGCGATGACAAGAAAGGTACAACTGCATCATGTAATAACTCAGTAAATTGTAGCATACGTTCCTTTTGGAAGATTCTTCAATATTCTATGGATAGCATATTGGATAATCTTTCTCTAGAGGATCTTATTGAGGATGAGAAAAATCTAGACAAAATGCTCATGCGTCAGTTTAATGATCAGAACACCTAATTTGAAAGAAATTTTATAAAAAATAAATTGAAAAGTAATGGCGATAATTATTACGGATGAATGTATTAATTGTGGGGCATGTGAGCCGGAATGTCCTAATAATGCAATTTACGAAGGTGGGATTAATTGGCACTATTCAGATGGAAACTCTTTAAGTGGACCAGTGACTACCCCAACAGGAAATTCTTTTGATGCTGAAACAGAGCAAGAAGCAATTTCTGATGAATTCTTTTATATAGTTACCGATAAATGCACGGAGTGCAAAGGATTTCATGATGAGCCCCAATGTGCATCGGTTTGTCCGGTAGATTGCTGTAAAGATGATCCTGATCACAGGGAATCTGAAGAGCAATTGCTAGCAAAAAAAGATCATATGCATATTTAAATTAACTATTTTACTATTATGATATTACTATTGCATTCTATACTACGATATTTCGTTTTGATCTTCTTAGTGATTGCAATCATCCGATCACTATATGGTTGGTTGAAAAAGCGAGATTTCACGAGAGCAGATCATATTATAACCATAATGGCTGTATCTGCTATCCATTTGCAGCTCATAATTGGAATCATTTTGTATATCTTAAGTCCCTTTGTAAGAAGTGGATTGACCAATATGAGCGAGGCCATGAAAGATACCGAATTGAGATTCTGGACAGTAGAACACATATCTATCATGGTAATCGCTATCGCATTTATTACGCTTGGCAGAATTCTTGTTAAAAAGGCCAGCTTATCTATTAAAAAACACAAACGCACAGCAATATTTTATTTAATAGGATTGATACTAATTGTAGTTGCAATACCATGGCCTTTTTCTTCAATTCAAAGAGCATGGGTATAGATGATAAAATTAATTGAATTGAAAATGAATAATGAACAAAAGCTAACAGAGATTACTGTCAGAAGAGCAGGCCCTATCGTTGTGAGAGGTGCCGTTATTTTGAAAGATAATGATGGGAAAGAAATGGACCTGAAGGGATCAACAATCATCTCCATATGCGGTTGTGGTAAAGCAAAGGTCGGCCTGCTTTGTGATGGGTCTCATAACAAGCCTTGATCAATATTTTATTTATATAAATGATATAGTGGTACTATGACACCAAGGAAGGAATATGAGAATATCGTCATCCATTTTGCAGGTGATTCGGGAGATGGGATGCAAATGACAGGATCCCAATTCACTTTTATCGCTGCCTTATATGGTAATGACCTGGCTACTTACCCGGATTTTCCAGCTGAAATTCGTGCCCCTCAAGGTACAGTTGACGGAGTTTCCGGTTTTCAGGTTCAAATCGGGAAAATTGAAATTTATACTCCCGGAGATGAAGTTGATGTATTGGTAGCCATGAATCCTGCCGCTTTAATGAAAAACCTGGAAGGTTTAAAAAAGGGTGGTAACATTATCATTGATAATGATGCTTTTGATACCCGGAGCATTGAAAAAGCTGGTTTTTCAACGAACCCGTTAGAGGATAATAGTTTAAGCGATTATAATATTATTGAGGCTCCGATCTCCTCTATGACCAGAACAGCATTAGTGGACATGGAAATCGATAATAAGACAATAATCCGTAGCAAGAATATGTTTGCATTGGGTATCATGTTTTGGCTTTTCGATCGCTCTTTAGAAGAGACCTTGTCGTTTATTGAGGAGAAATTCAAGAAATACCCTGCAATTATTTTAGCTAACAAAAAAGCACTGAGCGCCGGATACTTCTATGCTGAGACCATTGAAGCATTTCCGTCAGCATATAAAGTGCCTCCTGCAAAGCACGAAAAAGGAAGCTATCGAACCATATCTGGAAATAATGCCCTTGCCTGGGGTTTGATGGCTGCAGCAGAAAAAAGTGAGAAACAATTGTTTTGTGGTTCCTATCCAATTACTCCTGCTTCTGACATTTTGCATGAACTTGCCAAACATAAGCAATTAGGTGTAATAACTGTTCAGGCAGAGGATGAGATCTCAGCTATCTGTATGGCAATAGGGGCAAGTTTTTCCGGTAATCTGGCAGCAACAACATCTTCAGGACCGGGAATATCATTGAAGAGCGAAGCTTTAGGATTGGCTGTTATGACAGAACTACCCTTGGTTGTGGTAAACGTACAACGAGCAGGTCCATCCACCGGGATGCCAACAAAGACAGCACAAACGGACTTACAACAAGCGCTTTATGGAAGGCATGGGGAAGCTCCCCTTGTCATACTAGCACCCGGAACTCCTGTGGAGTGTTTTGATTTTGCATTTGAAGCATCAAGGTTGGCACTGGAACATATGACCCCAGTCATCTTATTATCTGACAGTTATTTGGCTAATGGAGCAGAACCATGGAAATATCCTTCAATGGTCGAACTGCCAAAAATAAATATTCCACTTGCGAAGAAGAATGGAAGTCCATTCCATCCCTATAAAAGAGACTTGGCTACGCTTGTAAGAAAGGTTGCCCTGCCAGGAACAAAATCTATGGAACATAGGATCGGAGGGGTGGAAAAGGATAATTTAACCGGGGCGATATCCTATGACTCTAAAAACCATGCCACAATGGTGGCGTTGAGAAAAGAAAAAATAGATCGTATTGCCCAATATATCCCTGATCAAAAGATCTACGGTGATAAAAAGGGTGAATTGTTGGTGGTCGGTTGGGGAAGCACTTCAGGAGCTTTATTTACTGCTATTAAAGACCTAAAAAAAGAGTCTGTAGATGTCAGTTGGGTGCAATTCAAGCATATTCATCCTCTGCCGAAAAATACTAAGGAGATCTTTAGCAGTTTTAAGAAAATACTAGTTTGTGAATTGAACCTTGGCCAATTTGGTGACCATCTGCAAAGCGAGTTCCCCGAATATAAATTTCAAAAATTTAACAAAGTGGAAGGACAACCATTCGCAACCTCAGAATTAAAACACGAAATAGTTAAACACATAAAATGAGTGAAAAAGCAACAGCCCCGTTTGGCAAAGCCGATCTTGCAACCCAGCAAACTGAAAGTTGGTGCCCCGGTTGTGGGGACTACGCCATCTTGTCGGCTATGAGGAAAGCACTTCCCCATCTTGGTAAGAAGAAAGAAGACATTACTTTCATATCAGGTATTGGTTGTGCGGCACGATTTCCATATTTTGTCAATACCTATGGATTTCATACTATACATGGGAGAGGTCCGGCAATTGCAACAGGTGTAAAATTAGCTAATCCTGAACTTTGCGTTTGGGAAATTCAAGGTGATGGTGATGCTCTTGCCATTGGAGGGAATCAATTTATTCATGCTATACGAAGAAATATTGACATCAATATTCTAGTATTCAATAACGAGATCTATGGATTAACGAAGGGGCAATATTCTCCCACATCCCCCAAAGGATTAAAAACTAAATCCACTCCGTTTGGAGCTTTGGAAGATCCATTTAGTATTGGAGAACTTGCTATTGGGTCAAAGGGCAACTTTTTTGCCAGGGCCATAGATAAGAACCCAAAACATATGTCCCAGTTATTTGTGGAAGCTGAGAACCACCGTGGCGCTTCGCTGGTAGAAATATTGCAAAATTGTGTCATATTTAACGATAAGATACATCATGATGTTACCGCTAAAGAGGTAGCACCTGAGAGGCAGTTGTATCTTGAGCATGGGAAGCCCATGATATTTGGCAAGAACAGAGATAGGGGGATCATATTAAAAGGATTATCATTAGAGGTTGTGACAATCGGAGAGAACGGTAGTAAGGAAGACGATATATTAGTGCATGATGCTCAAGAGATTGATCCCACCATGCATTTGATGCTGATCCGTATGTCCCCTCCAGAATTCCCATTTGCCCTGGGGATCATTCGGTCAGTACCTTCTTCCACATATGACCAGTTGGTATATGAGCAGATAGATGAAGCCAGATCAAATGCAAAGATCAATAATATGGATGACCTCTTGAATAGTGGTCAAACCTGGGAAGTACATTAAATAAAATAACATGATAAAACAAGGACGACATTGTGTCGCCGTATTTGGAGGTGCAGTTTCTGGAGCAGAAGCGGCTATGCAACTTGCTAATCAGGGTATTCACGTTGTTTTGTTTGAGCAGAACGCATTACCTTATGGAAAAATTGAAGATGGGCTACCTAAATGGCATAGTAAATTGCGTGATAAGGAAGAGAGTAAGATCGATGAAAAGCTGGATAATGAATACGTCCATTTTGTTCCTTTGACAAAGCTCGGAAGAGAAGTCTCTTTTCAAGATATAGTAGAAGATTGGGGGTTTAGTGCTGTGCTTTTAGCTACCGGCGCTTGGCGAGATAGGTCATTGGGCATAGCAAATATTGATGATTATATTGGTAAAGGACTCTATTACCAAAATGGCTTTTTTCAGTGGTACAATCATTTTCACGAAGCCGAGTATTCGGGACCCCAATTACATATTCCTGATGAAACAATTATCGTTGGAGGTGGGTTAGCTTCCATTGACGTTGCCAAGGCAGTTATGATATTAATGGTTGAAAAGGCTCTTAAGGATAGAGGGATTGAGGTCAATGGTATTGAATTGGAGAGAGGAGTAGAAGGAGTATTGGAAAAGAACAACTTAACTCTCAATGAATTGGGACTTAAAGGATGTACCCTGTATTATAGAAGGAGGGCAGAGGATATGCCTTTGGTTGCTATACCTGAAGGACCGCCTGAGTTGATCGAAAAGGGACAGCAAACCAGATTGAAGATCATGGCTAAGGCGCAAAGAAATTTTTTATTCCATTTCAAAGAACTTCATACACCCGTAGATATAATCGCCAATGATGGCACCCTTGAAGGACTTGTTTTCGCTAATACTACTGTTGAAAATGGCAAGGCCACTGTATTGGATGGAAGTGAATATGAGGTCAAAGCGCCATTGGTGATCTCTTCAGTAGGGAGTCTTCCTGAAATGATCGAGGGGATTCCATCAGTTGATCAGGTATTTAAAATAAAGAACAACGATACTTGTCAATTAGCCGGTTTTGATAACGTTTTCATTATAGGAAATGCAGTTGCTGGAAAGGGTAACATTAGAGAATCCTTTCTTCATAGTCAAGAGATGTCGAAGAATATCATTGACAATTACTTGGAGATGCAAGAGCAGCATTTTCGAAATATCTTAAGAGAGAAAGAGTCAGGTGTGCAAGAAAATATAGAAACGATCACTTCATTAATAGAGAGTAAGCAAATCCTTTCGGATGTAAAAGTTAAGGAGATCGAAGACCGAATCACTGCCCTTTGGGCAAAAGTGAACTATGACGGGAATTATAGAAAGTGGATTCAGAAGCATATTCCAAAGCGCTTGGAGGAGCAGGTTTCTGGGAAGGAAAGAAAAGTTTGATTAATCTATGAGAAGTATTTTCCAGGCCTCCTCAATTTTTTCTTCAGCTAACATTTCTTTAGCAATTGTATGCAGCAGTTTTCTTTCTTCATCTTCCGCAAGTGACCTATCTGTGATCGCCCGTACTTCAGAGAATTGTGCTAATGTATCTGCTTTATCATGTTTAGGGATGCTTTCTATATTTGCCAGCAATGCCAAATCGCTACCACTAAGTACACTGCTTTTTTTGATATGATCAGGTAGGTTATCGATGCCAATTACTATTTGATGGGCAGGCCTATGAACCTTAAATAGAGAATTCTCTTTGGTTCTACCATACCATATTCCACCCAAACGTGATACCAGATCAATTTTTAATGGGTCTATCATATTCTCTTCATCCAACACCTCCGGATGAATATGGATCAATAATATTTCGCATAAAACTAGATTCCCTGATCCTCCTTCGCTACCAAATGGGATGATATCCAACACTTTACACTCGAAATTCACGGGTGATTCCTTAACCATAAAAGGAGCAACGATCTCTGAGCGAATTGGCGTTAAACCAGCCTTTTCGAACTCATTGATCTTGTTTGGGAAATCAGCACTGCTTAGTGAAACTTGATTCACTATATCATAATTCACAACACTGATTACAACTTCTTTTGTTTCTTCAGCATTATCCAAAGTATGCTTGGTCGTATTATCACGAATTCTACGCGCTGGTGAAAAAGCCACTATAGGAGGTGATGCACTAAAAGCATTGAAAAAGGAAAAGGGACTTAGATTAGGGATCCCCTCCTTGTCAATGGTACTTACTAAGGCAATTGGCCTTGGAGCAACCGCACCTAGTAAATATTTCTGAACTAAGGTAGTTTTGTCCTTTTTAGGATCGATGGTTATCATAACTGATCAACTGGCGGGTTGTACGTTTTTTTTGGCTCTTAAAATTGAGTAGTCTCCCGGTTTTTTGATAATCGTATTTTGAATTTTACCTAACCCTTCTATTTCCATTTCAACAACATCACCTTCTTTGAGCCACCAGGGTTCATAATCTGGGTTTTCATACTTTCCGGTACCATTTAATTCAAGCAAGCATCCGGTACCAACGGTACCTGAACCTATAACATCACCGGGTAGTATATGAGTACCATAAGAACATCGCTCAATGATCTCCGCAAATGTCCAATCCATAGAGCTTACATTGCCCTCAGATAATAGTTTGCCGTTGACCCAACAATTCATAAAGAGGTCGTGGTTATTTCCAGTGTGCCCATTAGGTGGTGCAACTAATTTATCTTTCAATTCATCCGGGGTTACTAGATAAGGCCCTATAACAGTACAAAAATCTTTTCCTTTTGCAGGGCCAAGGTTCAACTTCATTTCCTCCATTTGTAAGGTCCTGGCACTCATGTCGTTCATGATCATATAACCCGCAATGTACTCATCTGCATTTTCGGCTTTTATATTGATCCCCTTTTTACCAATTACTATTGCCATTTCTAATTCGTAATCAAGCTTTTGAAAATGATCCTCCATACACTCAATATCGTCAGAAGGGCCTGCCATAGCATTGTGATTTGTAAAGTAGAAAATAGGGTATTGGTCAAACTCAGGGATCATATCAACCCCACGGTTACGGCGAGCTGTAGCCACATGCTGTCTGAAAGCATAAGCATCTCTGCAAGAGGTTGGGTTCGGGATGGGTGCCTTTAGTTCAACGGTGTCAAGTGTGTTGAATGGAATATCAATGGCCTTATCTATAATTGAAGCTTCTAATTCCCTGGCGCGTTCCATCCCTTTTTCTCCTGATTGAAGAAATTCAAGCATATTGTTGCCAATGGGATCATCCCCATTGCTTAAAGAGTAAACCTTAGATCCGACCAAGAGACCCAACTCCACCTTTTCGGAATATTTATAAGTTATTATTTTCATATTATTTAACAAAGATACAATAAAAGAACCAATTTTAATTAATAATTGTTCTTAATTAATAAATATTATTATTAAATTTGCCAAAAATTAAAGCCGTGCCAAGTTACCACAGGTTAGGAAAAATCCCTCACAAAAGACACACTACTTTTAAGAAAGAAGATGGTGGACTTTATCAAGAAGAGCTTTTTGGAAAAGAAGGTTTTTCAGGCGTATCCTCTCTAATATACCATTTGAATCCTCCTACTTTGATAGAAGAAATGGGCAAGCCTTATGATGTTGCCCCAAAAATTGTAAAGGAGCAAAACCTTCAACCGATGAGTTTTGATGGATTCAATATCACCCCTGAGGACAAGTATTTTGAAAGCAGAAAAACACTATTTGTAAATAAGGATCTGCACATTGGTTTAGCAGCACCTAAAAAGGAAGTTCAAAGTGATTTCTTTAAGAATAGTGATGGAGATGAGATGATATTTATCCATCAAGGATCGGGGACCCTTAAGACAATGTTTGGAAATATCCCTTTTAAATATGGGGATTACTTGATCATTCCCAAGGGAGTTATTTACCAGATGGAGTTCAATGACCATGACAATCGATTATTGTATGTGGAGTCCTTTAGCCCAATTGTTACTCCCAAACGATATCGAAATAATTTTGGCCAGCTATTGGAGCATGCTCCATTTTGTGAGAGGGATATTAAATTGCCTCTGGATTTGAAGACCCATGATGAGAAGGGATCTTTCACGATCCTTATCAAAAAACAGGGCGTAATTCACCCAATTGTTTACGCATCTCATCCATTTGATGTAGTGGGTTGGGATGGATATAATTACCCTTATGCAATTTCCATATTTGATTTTGAGCCCATAACCGGAAGAGTTCATTTACCACCACCAATACATCAGCAATTTGAAGGTATGAATTTTGTGATTTGCTCTTTCGTGCCAAGATTGTATGACTACCATCCTGAGGCGATACCAGCACCTTACCATCATAGCAATATTGATTCTGATGAACTGCTTTACTATGTAGATGGGGACTTTATGAGTAGGAATGATATTACTAAAGGCCAGATCACCCTTCATCCCGGGGGAATACCACATGGGCCACACCCTGGCGCCATTGAAAGAAGTATCGGGCAAAAAGAAACAAAGGAATTAGCCGTAATGATAGATCCATTTTATCCATTAATGATCACAGAAGACGCACTTAAAATAAAAGGAAAGGACTATTACCGATCCTGGATCAAGGAATAGTGAATAAATCAAATAGAATATGAATGATTTGAAGAACACTAAAAACTTTGATTACTCATTAGAGAAGATTTTTCCAGAGGCAGAAGATTTTCTTCCCATCAATGGGACTGATCATGTAGAACTATATGTTGGAAATGCCAAACAGGCGGCTTATTATTATAAGGCTGCTTTTGGTTTTCAGTCTTATGCTTATTCTGGGCTGGAGACTGGCAGTCAGGAAAGGACCTCTTATGTATTGGTTCAGGATAAGATCAGGTTGGTGCTCACATCACCCATGTTAGATAATAATGACATTATCACACACTTAGAAAAACATGGTGATGGTGTTAAAGTAATAGCACTTTGGGTTGATGATGCTACAAATGCCTGGGAAGAGACCACAAAAAGAGGCGCCAGGTCGTACATGAAACCAACAAAGGAAGAGGATGAACACGGTTACGTAGTGAAATCGGGAATACATACCTATGGTGATACTGTTCACCTTTTTGTTGAAAGGAATAATTATAATGGCGTTTTCCTTCCGGGATTTGAAACATGGACATCTGACTTTAATCCAAAGCCAGCAGGCCTAAGATATATTGACCATATGGTTGGAAATGTGGGATGGAATGAAATGAATATTTGGGCTGAGTTCTATCAAAATGTAATGGGCTTTGCTAACCTGATCACATTTGATGATAAGGATATCTCAACTCAATATACAGCATTGATGAGCAAAGTAATGACCAATGGAAATGGAAGGATCAAATTTCCAATTAATGAACCTGCAAAAGGAAAGAAAAAATCGCAGATCGAGGAGTATCTTGAATTCTATAGAGGTCCAGGATGCCAGCATATAGCGGTGGCAACAAACGATATCATTAAAACGGTTGCTGAATTAAACAGCAGGGGAGTAGAATTTCTCTATATACCTGATTATTATTACGATACGGTTTTGGAAAGAGTGGGTGATATTGAAGAAGACATGAATGAATTGAAGAAGTTAGGTATCCTTGTTGATCGCGATGAAAATGGCTATCTCTTACAAGTGTTCACAAAACCTGTGGAAGATAGACCGACCATGTTCTTTGAGATTATTCAAAGGAAGGGAGCCCAATCATTTGGAAAGGGGAATTTTAAAGCGCTTTTTGAATCTATAGAGGCAGAGCAGGAAAGAAGAGGAACCTTATAAATATTAAATTATGACAACATTAAAAGTAGGGGACAAAGCCCCATCAATAGACGGATTAGATCAAAATGGATCACAGGTTTCCTGGAAAGATTACCAGGGGAAGAAGGTGGTATTATACTTCTATCCAAAAGACATGACACCAGGATGTACCGTTGAATCGTGTAATCTGAGGGATCACTATGATGAATTGAAAGAGAAAGGATATGAAGTGATCGGTGTAAGCGCCGACAATCAGGAGAAGCACAAATCTTTCATTGAGAAGCATGAACTTCCCTTTAAGCTAATTGCAGATGTTGAAAAGAAGGTCATTAAAGCATATGGTGTATGGGGTCCAAAAAAATTTATGGGCAGAACGTATGACGGAATACACCGTACCACCTTTATTATCGATAAGGAAGGCATGATCAGTAAGATCATTGATAAGGTAAAAACAAAAGACCATGCTGCTCAAATTTTTGATGCTCAGCAAATGAATATTTAATGGTAAACGGTCATGTTGATAGCCCAACTCTTAACCTCTGTATTTTTATCGATGCTATTTCTGCAATCAGGTATTGACAAATTAATTGACTGGCAAGGCAATTACAAATGGCTGAAAACTCATTTTGAGGATTCGTACCTAAAACAGCTCGTTAAACCCATGTTGACAGTGATAACCATTTGCGAGATTGCTACAGGAGCAGTTTCTGTAATAGGAGCTATCCTGCTTCTTGTTAACGGCTCCCACTCAATCGCATTTTCAGGAGTTATAATGGCAGCTTTCACTCTCCTGTTATTATTTTTCGGCCAACGTATGGCCAAGGATTATGAAGGAGCAGCGACATTAGCCATTTATTTTGTTTTGATCTTGGCTGGGCTTATAATACATCATATATGAAAGGATTACTAGAATTTGATGTGATCAAAAGTTTACCAAAACATCTCAGGCAATTTGTTGTGGAGCAGGATTATGATAGCTATACTCCTATAGATCATGCTGTATGGAGGTACGTACTTCAACTCAACTATAAATTCTTATACGAAACAGCTCACACATCATATGTGAATGGCCTAAAGCAGACCGGAATTGGGTTAGATCGAATTCCAAATATTTATGAAATGAATAAGGTGCTTTCTAAAATTGGTTGGGGCGCAGTGTGTGTTGACGGATTTATACCTCCTTCCTCCTTTATGGAGTTCCAGGCATATAAAGTTCTGGTAATTGCCGCCGATATCAGACACCTTGAACATATTGAGTATACACCGGCACCAGACATTATTCATGAAGCTGCCGGTCATGCCCCCATAATTGCTGATCCTGAATATGCCGATTATTTAAGGTTTTTTGGAGAAATAGGAAGCAAAGCAATAACACATCCCCTGGACTATGAATTGTATGAAGCTGTCAGACATCTTTCCATAATGAAGGGAGATCATTCCAGCTCACCTAAGGATATAAATAACGCTACGCAGAAAATAGAAGCTGTTCAAGAAAGAATGGATCAGCCTTCTGAGGTTGCCAGGATCAGGAACCTTCATTGGTGGACAGTAGAGTATGGATTGATTGGATCCATGGAAGACCCAAAGATCTATGGAGCAGGTCTGCTGTCATCTATTGGAGAGAGTCTTCAATGCTTAGGGGATGGAGTAAAGAAAATACCTTATTCTATAGATGCTGCTGACTTTAGTTTTGACATCACTACGATGCAGCCTCAATTATTTGTTACTCCGGAATTTAATTATTTAACGGATGTGCTCAACGAATTCGCTGATGATATGGCATTGCGGAAAGGGGGATCAAAGGGGCTCCAAAAGGCCATCGATTCACAAGCAACTGCCACAGGAGTGTTAAGCTCGGGCTTGCAGATCTCAGGTACTTTTACAGAAATGATAAAAGGACAAAACGGGCAACCTGTTTTCATGAGAACAACCTCACCTTCAAGCTTATGTGTAGATAATAAGCAGCTCCCCGGCCACGGGATCAAATATCATGGTGACGGGTATAGTACACCCATAGGTAAGATCAAGAACATGGATAAGGTAATCGAAGATCAAACAACTTCCGATCTTGAGGAGCAAGATATTATTGTAGGAAAAGAAACTACCCTTGAATTTGAAAGTGGTGTCAAGGTCCATGGGGTATTAAAAGGCACCACACAAAACAATCATGGGAAAACGGTTTTGCTGACTTTTGATCAATGTGCAGTCACCTATCAGGGAAGGACTCTCTTTCAACCCGAATGGGGGCCCTTTGATATGGGGCTAGGTGAAACAGTTGAATCCGTATATGCTGGCCCTGCTGATTTTGATGCTTTTGGTGTTGAAATAGCTCTTCCCAGTGAGAAAACTCATAAAGCGGTTTTTGATGAAAACGACCTTCAATTACATTCACTTTATCAGAGAGTAAGTGACATTAGAAATGGTAGATTGCATCTCGATGAACTGCAAGAAATTTTTGAAACAATAACCATTAATTACCCTGATGACATCCTATTAATGATAGAGATTTATGAACTTCTGAATGATTCATCCGATTTCAAGGAACTGAAGGCGCAGGTGTTCAATTATCTTGATGTTAAGAAAAATAAGAGTGACGATAAGCACCAATTTTTTTTCAATAATTTATAAAATATATTTGTAAAAGTTAGTTGTTTGAGATAGTTTTGTAAATAAGAATAATTCTTAAGTAATAATATTATTATGAAAGATCTTGTATATAGTTACTCCATTGCTGAGATTAAGGAAAAAGTGGCTCAAGTGAGTTTGAAATGTACGCCACAGCGAATTGCAATATATGAAGCGCTGTTAAGTTCTGACCACCCAAATGTTGAGGATATCCATGCTGCTATTGAAAAGAAATACCCTAGTATTTCTTTGAGCACTGTGTACAATACATTGGAAATATTTGCTGAGAAGAAATTGATAGAGAGAATAAAGACGAGTAATGGTAAAATGAGATACGATGTGAGAATTGAGCCGCACGCTCATTTGGTTTGTACCAGGACGGATCAGATCGTTGATTATTTTGATGCAGATCTTCAGAAGAAGATCAGCAGACATTTCACAGGAAGGAAAATTAATAATTTCAAATATTCAGACGTACATATCCTTATCAGTGGGGAATTGCAACAACAAAAATCCAAATAAATGTCAATACAAGTATTCAAAAAAGAAGATCAAGCTACAGGTAATTTTAATAATGGCGCCATTCTGGAAAATAAGCCCATTGGCTTTCCCCGGGATGGGGGGCGATTGGAACCTTATTCCAATTTGTTCTATTGGGCTCATGCATGGACACCAAGTGAAGAGAGTGTTATTGAACTCCATCCCCATAAAGGTTTTGAAATTGTTTCTATTATTCTGAAAGGTGCAATTGAGCACTACGATTCCGGCTCATCATCCTGGAATGAATTGAAAGAGGGGAGTGCACAAATAATAAGGTCAGGCAGCGGCATTTCACATTCAGAGAAGATATTGAAGGACTCTGCCATCTTTCAAATATGGTTGGACCCCGATCTGACAAGAACATTGTCCCAACCTGCCACATACAATGATTATCCTGCTGAAGATTTCCCTCTTGTAGAAGAGGATGGCATTGTATCGAAAAGATATGCGGGCATCGAGGCGCCGATGCAGTTGGACACAGAGAACATTGCTATTTGGGAGATGACATTCGATCAAGGGACATATGTATTGCCACTTAATACTGAGGATATATATTCTTCCTATTTGCTTTCAGGTACCTTAGAGATAGATGGTAATCCTATTGAAGAAGGAGGATTTTCTATTACTCAGGAACAAAGCGAAGTGGAGATCAAATCAACCGGTAATAGCAAGTTGTTCATCATTAAGTCACCACTCAAGGTGAATTATAAAACTTATTCCAACGGATTAAAGGTATTCTGATCAACTCATTTTAATAGACTCCCTTATTGCTGCCTGTGCACATGCTAAACGAGCAATCGGTACTCTGTATGGAGAACAGCTCACATAATCCAGTCCTATTCTGTTAAAGAACTCAATGGATCTTGGTTCTCCACCATGCTCGCCACAGATACCAACTTTTAAATTGGGTTTTACAGACCGTCCCTTTAAAGTGCCCATTTCCACCAATTGACCAACACCTCTCTGGTCCAATTTTTCAAATGGATCACGACGTAAAATGCCTTGCTCGAGATATACCTTTAGAAATTTTCCGGCATCATCCCTTGAATAACCAAAGGTCATCTGGGTAAGGTCATTGGTCCCGAAGGAGAAGAAATCAGAGTATTCTGCAATTTTATCTGCTGTAAGGGCAGCTCTTGGAATTTCGATCATAGTGCCAACAAGATATTTTATCTTGTCTTTTCTTTCTTCAAAGATCTTGTCAGCAGTTTCTTTAACAATACCCCACTGATGCTTCATCTCCTGCTGAGAACTTGTAAGGGGGATCATTATTTCAGGATGTACATTAATGCCCTTTGCCTTTAAGTTGAGCGCTGCTTCAATGATAGCTATGGTTTGCATTTCGGTGATCTCAGGATAGGTGATGCTCAACCTGCATCCTCTATGACCCAACATAGGATTTGTTTCATGTAAACTATTGATCTTCTGGTTTACATCCTGTGATGAGATGCCAATGTCTTTAGCTAATTTTTCAATATTGAACCTTCCGTGAGGTAAAAATTCATGTAAAGGTGGATCCAATAATCTCACGGTTACAGGAAGATCTTGCATCGCCTCGAAGATACCTTCAAAATCCCCTCTTTGCATGGGGAGTAATTTCTTGAGCGCCTTTCTTCTCCCTTTTTCATCTTCCGCAAGGATCATTTCGCGCATGGCCAGGATCCGGCTTTCCAGGAAGAACATATGTTCTGTCCGGCAAAGGCCAATGCCTTTAGCACCAAAATCACGAGCAATTTGCGCTTCCTCAGGAGTATCTGCATTTGCCCTGACACCCATGTTCTCGTACTTGTTAGATATTTTCATTAACTGCACAAAATCATCGCTTAGGTCAGGGAGTATAGTTTCCACTTTACCTTCATAGATGATACCTGTTGTCCCGTTCAACGAGACCCAATCTCCTTCTTTGTAGACCTTATCACCCATGGTAATAGCTCTTTTTTTGTAACTGATCTCTAAACTTCCGGCGCCTGAAATACATGTCTTGCCCATTGCACGGGCGATCACTGCTGCATGAGAGGTCATGCCGCCATGGGAAGTAAGGATCCCTTTTGCAGCATCCATCCCTGCCAGGTCTTCAGGAGATGTTTCTTTTCTTACCAGGATAACAGCCTTTTCATCTTTAGCCCAATTCTCCGCATCATCTGCAAAGAATACGATTTGTCCACATGCAGCTCCCGGAGATGCAGGGAGTCCTTTGGAGAGGACGGTGGCCTCTTTTAATGCTGCCGTATCAAAAATGGGATGCAACAGTTCATCTAATTTGTTAGGCTCCATCCTAAGTATGGCAGTCTTATCATCAATAGATTTGTCCTGTAACAGATCCATGCCTATTTTTACCATGGCACTTCCGGTACGTTTGCCGTTTCTTGTTTGCAACAACCATAATTTGCCCTCTTGAATGGTAAACTCCAGGTCCTGCATATCTGCATAATTCTTTTCCAATTTTTTCTGGGTATCATAAAGCTCTTTATATATTGCAGGCATCAATTCCTCCAGGGATTTAAAATTCTCCAATCGTTCATTTTCACTGATGTTGGCAAACTCGGCCCATTCTGTTGACCCTCTTTTTGTGATCTGAAGAGGAGTACGGGTGCCGGCTACTACATCTTCGCCCTGTGCATTCACCAGAAATTCTCCGTTAAAGTAATTTTTGCCATTTCCGGCATCTCTGGTAAAGGCCACTCCGGTAGCAGAGCTGTCCCCCATGTTGCCAAAGACCATTCCTTGAACAACTACGGCTGTTCCCCATTCTTTTGGAATGTCGTTGATCTTTCGGTAATAGATCGCTCTATCCGTATTCCAACTGTCAAAAACTGCTGAAATAGCACCCCATAATTGCTCCCATGGATCTGTTGGAAATTCTTTGGACGTTTTGTCAATGATGAGTTTCTTGAATTTTGCGACCATCTCTTTCAGATCTTCAGCGGTTAGGTCTGTATCGTTCTCAATCCCTTTATCTTCTTTGGTTTTTTGGATAAGTTCCTCAAATGGATCAATATCATCCTTCAATATGGGCTTTAATTCCATGACCACATCCCCATACATTTGGATCAATCTCCTATAAGAATCCCAGGCGAAGCGTTCGTCATTGGTCTTTTTTGCTATTCCGGCAACGGTTTCATCATTCAATCCCAAGTTTAACACCGTGTCCATCATACCCGGCATAGATACTCTTGCTCCTGAACGGACAGATATAAGACAAGGATTATCATGATCATTGAATTTCGTTTTCATGATCTGCTCTACATGCTTGATCCCTTCCTGCACTTCCTTTTTCAATATTTCAATGGTCTTATCATGACCCAGTTGAAAATATTTTTCACATACTTCTGTGGTAATAACAAAACCGGGAGGAACAGGTACGCCAAGTAAGTTCATCTCAGCAAGATTTGCTCCTTTACCACCAAGCAGGTTTTTCATTTTTGCTGACCCTTCAGCTTTTTTGTCTCCAAAAGTGTAGACAAGCTTTTCTTTTGTGATCGTCTTTTCCATCATCTTATATTTTATTTCGGAAATTTAATCGGAAGGATGTACCGGCTGTTATTTTCCCGCCTTCAAAAAATTGGTTTTTAGAAGTAAGAAGTTGGTACCTATCTGAAAAAAACAGCAACATCATCTGGAATAACATATAATATAAATTGGTAAAAAAATTGTTACCCCTCACCTTAATTCAAATTAAGGGCGTAAATATAGTAAATAAGGGAAGTATAAAGAAAATATTGTCAGCAAATTTCAAGGCAAAGAAATCAAGTATTTATGAAACCTCAGTATGAAATATCGTACTTTTACAGTAAGGTGTCATACCTTGAATAATTGTTCAATTGCTTGTAGGGATTATTTCTTAGAACTTAGTATCCGAATACTAACCGTTATGAAAATGAGAACAGTCATAATCTTATCACTAGTTATCTTATTTAGTCAAATGCTCTTTGGCCAAACACTGAGTTTTGATCCGCCAAAGATATTTAATGGAGGATTTAATGCCCACATGCTCGTTACAGCCGATTTTAATAATGACGGCCTTACTGATATTGCTACCGCTAATAATACGGGTGATGACATCAGTATATTATTAGCTGTTGAAGCAGATAGTTTTGCAAGTGAGGTGCTATATACTGCTGGAGATGGGGCTTTTGATATCGTAGCAGGAGATTTCAATAATGATAGTAACATAGACCTTGCAGTAACTAATAGACTTGATGATAGTATTTCAGTTTTTATGGGAGTAGGAGACGGTACTTTTAATGCTGCTGTTAATTATGTAGCAGGTACCTGGCCAAAAGGAATCGTTGCAGGTCTTTTTAATAGTGATACGATATTGGATCTAGCTGTTGCCAATGATCTAACTGATAATATATCCATTTTTATTGGAGTAGGAGACGGCACATTTATTCCTAAAGTAGATTATGTTACCGGCGATAGGCCGCATGGCTTATTAATGGGCCTTATTGACCAGGATGGTGAACTCGACCTGATCACTATAAATCGGAATGCTAGTAGTATTAGTGTGTTAAGAGGCAACGGTGATGGTTCTTTCCAGGCAAAAGTGGATTTTGCTGTCCTCAAATTTCCGGAATTTGCAACATTGGGTTATTTCAATGGTGATACGCTTTTGGATATTGCTGTCTGCAATTCTTTTACTTATGATAGTATTTCTATCCTTTTAGGGGATACAGGAACTATATTTCAAACAACTGTAAATTATTTTGCAAACTATATTCAATATGATGTGACCTCAGCAGATTTTAATTTGGATTCAAAGGTAGATCTTGCGATCACACACGATGATATGGACAGTATAAGCATCCTATTAGGAAACGGAGATGGCTCCTTCCAAAGTCCTTTTATTATGGTTACAGGAAACAGACCTTATGGTATTATATCAGGGGATATTGATAATGATTCTGACATTGATATACTCAATGTAAATAGTTTAGGTGGAGGCAATACTTACTTATTCCTTAACAGCGTATGTCCCAGTATTACAATTATCAAGAATGATGCAACGGTCGTTGATTTAAATAATGGTTCCGCAACAGCTATAGTAACAGGTGGATTAAGGCCATATACTTATTTGTGGAGTGATACTGCAAGCCAGACAGACTCAACAGCTACAGGCCTTATTGCAGGTACTTACACGGTTACGGTTAGCGATTCATTGGGGTGTAATGTCACTTCAGATGTTACGATCAATAACCCAACATGTAGCTTACGTCTTTCTCTCACAAAAAGTGATGTGAGTGCTATTGGAGGCTCAGACGGAGAAGCTATCGTAACTCCAGTTAATGGAACTACTCCTTATACTTATTTATGGAATGACTCCTTGGGGCAAACGGATTCTACTGCTTCAGCATTAGTTAAAGGAACCTACCAGGTTATTGTTACAGATTCTATTGGCTGTATTGATACGGGATCAATGACGATTCTGGAGCTGCCTTGTATCAATGAAACAAGGCATTACAGCAATGCTGGAGGCAGAGATGTTGATTTTTGCTATATCAATAATGACTCTATAATTGATTTTGCAACTCTAAATAGTGTTGGCTTTTCAACAGATAAAGTGAATATTGTATTAGGGAATGGTGATGGCTCTTTTACATACCATTCCAGCTTCACGGTGGGAACCGGCGGAGATCAACCTACCAATATTGAGGTCAATGATTTTAATGGTGACACAATAAATGATATTGTAGTTACTGTGCCTGATGGGTTGAATGGGATCAGGGTCTATTTAGGAAATGGAGATGGTACCTTTCAACCTGGTGTAGACTATTGGATCGGATCCCGACCCTGGGATATGGTCAGTTTTGACTTTGACCATGACGGAGATGTTGACCTTCTTATTTGTAGAGAACAGGGAGATGATGTAAGAATGGTGAAAAATAATGGTAGTGCAGTTTTTAGTGCCTCCGGTAGTAAGTCCGTAGGCAGTAATGCGATGGATATTGAGGCAGGCCATTTGAATAGCGATACCCTTCTGGATTTGGTTGTGGTCAATAAATTGCAGGCGAGTATTTCAGTATTGCTTGGAAATTTTGGCGCTTATTTTTCAAATGATGTATTGTATGTTGCCGGCATAAATCCAATGGAAGCTACCCTGGGAGACTTTAATAATGACACCGTAACAGACATTGCTGTTTCTGGCAATTCACCTGATAGGGTATATGTATTCATCAATAATGGGGATGGCTCCTTTGCAGCAAGGACTGAATATGTGGTGGGTAATGGTCCTAGGGGAATAAGCACACTAGATATGAATGGCGATTCAAATCTTGACCTGGTCATTTCTAATATGGATGACTCCACATTGTTGATCATGCTTGGTGATGGTACCGGTGTTTTTGATTCAACGATGAAGTACCCATTGAACACCAATCCTTTCACCTCTGCAGTGGCAGACATTGAAGATGATGGTGATAATGATTTGATAATTACACTGAACGGGAAAGATAGCGTAGCGATCATCAATAATTGTTTGATTGAAAATTGTTTGTTCTTATTTGAAGACAGTACTAAAGCAGCAAATGCAAATTATAATAATGGGTATGGAAGTATAACTGCTCTGGGTGCGGCAACACCATTTACCTATCAATGGGATGATACTTTACAACAAACTTCCATTTCTGCAGACAGTTTGTTTGGAGGAACTTATAAAGTTGTAGTTACGGATTCGGCAGGATGTAAAGATTCTATTATTATTGTCATTGAAGACATCCCTTGTGTCCTTGATACTACAGTTAACGATACTGCAATATGTCAGGGGGATAGTATTTTATTTGGTGGCACTTATCGATCAGCAACAGGAGTGTATAGTGATTCTTTCCTCACCATATATGGGTGCGATAGCGTCTTCATCCTGGATCTGACTGTTAACCTGATCACTACGGACTCTATTACAGATTCTATTTGTGATAGTTATACAGTTCCAAGTGGCGATGAAATTTATTTTGTCAGTGGGATCTATTCGGATACGATCCCGAATATTATGGGGTGTGATAGTTTGCTCACCATCAATGTCACTATATATCAAAGCACAAGCGATTCTATAACAGATACAGTTTGTGGTAGCTATACCGTGCCAAGCGGTGATGAGACTCATTCTGTAAGTGGAGTTTACCAGGATACCATCCCCAATACTATTGGGTGTGACAGTTTGCTTACCATCAATGTGACCATCAACTATGATTCAAGTGTTTCTGTAATAGATACTGTTTGCGATAGTTATACAGTTCCAAGCGGTGATGAAACTTATTTTAACAGTGGGATCTATCCGGATACAATTTTGAGTGTCCATGGATGTGACAGCCTGCTTACCATCAACGTGACTATTTATTATACAACTTCCAACACAATTACAGATACAGTATGCAACAGCTATACGGTTCCAAGTGGTGATGAGACCTATACAGCAAGTGGGATCTACCCGGATACCATTCCAAATTATAGGGGTTGTGATAGTTTGCTTACCATCAATTTGACGGTATATCACGATTCAAGTGTATCGATCACAGATACTGTTTGTGATAGCTATACTGTTCCAAGTGGCAATGAGACCTATACTTCCACTGGAATTTATCAGGATACGATCCCAACAAATAGAGGTTGCGATAGTTTGATAACTATCAATCTGACAGTATATCATGATACAAGTGTATCAAGTTGGGATACCGCTTGCCTCACATACACCGTTCCAAGTGGCGATGAAACTTATACGATAAGCGGAATTTACCAAGATACCATCCCAACTGCCAGAGGTTGCGATAGCATCCTCACCATTAATCTTACAGTCAATCAGGATTCAAGTTATTCTTATTCAGATATGGATTGTAACAGTTATACTGTTCCGAGCGGTGATGAAACCTATTTCATCAGTGGAATTTACCAGGACACTGTGCTGAATGCTACCGGATGTGATAGTATCCTTACCATCAATGTGACTGTAAATTTTTCTTCAAGTGCATCTATTTTCGATACTGCCTGTAATAGTTATACCGTTCCGAGCGGTGATGAAACACATATGATCAGTGGGATCTACCCTGATACGATCCTCAATAGTACTGGGTGTGATAGTGTGCTGACCATTAACTTGACCATCAAGCAAAACTCAAGCGGATCAATTACTGATTCTGTTTGTGATTCCTATACTGTTCCAAGTGGTGATGAAACCTATACCATAAGTGGAATATATCCGGATACGGTCCCCAGCAGTAAGGGTTGTGATAGTCTATTGACCATTAATTTGACAGTTAAGCATAGTACAAGCAATTCCATTGGTGATACAGTTTGTAATAGTTATACTGTACCGAGTGGCGATGAAACCTATGTGCTAAGCGGAGTTTATCAGGATACAGTACTAAATAGTCAGGGTTGTGACAGTTTATTGACCATCAATCTAACTGTAAACCACAATTCTAGTGACACTATTACAAACGCAGTTTGCATTAGCTACACAGTTCCAAGTGGCGATGAAACCTATTTTGTCAGTGGAATATACCCTGATACCATTCCGAATAGCAAGGGTTGTGATAGTTTGCTCACTATTGATCTGACCATAGACCAACATTCAAGCGAATCAATTACTGACACCGTTTGTAACAGTTATACGGTACCTAGTGGTGATGAGACCTATACAATAAGCGGTGTCTACCCCGATACCATTCCGAGCGCTAAGGGCTGTGACAGTGTCCTCACCATCAATCTGACAGTAAATCAAAATTCAAGTGCATCTATCACCGATACAGTTTGTAACAGCTATACTGTACCAAGTGGTGACGAGACCTATACGGTAAGTGGAATTTATCCGGATACCATTCCGAATGATAGGGGATGTGACAGTTTACTAACCATTGATGTAACCATCAATCACAATTCCAGTGAATCAATATCTGAGATTACTTGTGACAGTTATACCGTTCCAAGTGGCGATGAAACTTATACGGTAAATGGGATTTATCAGGATACAATTCCAAACTATAAAGGTTGTGATAGTCTATTAAGCATAACGCTTACAGTTATTCATGTTGATAATTCGGTAACACAAATAGGAGATACTTTACGATCAAATGCAACGGCAGTAGATTATCAATGGTTGGATTGCTCTAATTCATATGCCATCATTCCGGTTGCTACCCTGCAGATTTATTTAGCAAAGATTTCCGGGAATTATGCGGTTGAGATAACAGAAAACGATTGCGTGGATACATCAGATTGTTATAGTATTGAGATCACCGGTATCATAGAGAACACTTTCGGTGAGGGATTAAAAATATATCCTAATCCTACATTAGGTAATATTTTAGTTGAATTAGGATCAATGTACGAAGATGTAACTGTAAAGATCACAGATATATCCGGCCAATTGATTCAGCAGAAAACCTATTCATCGATTAATAACTTTGAATTAAATATGGATGGATTGATGGGGGTGTATTTTATTGATATCTCTAACAATGAGCTGAAAGCTATTGTCAGGGTACTGAAATATCAATGATCCATACCCTCCTCAGCAGCAGGTGGCTATTCAAGAGATAATATTCATTATTTTAAATTATTCCTGCGCTCGGCTCACTAATTGAACCTACACTTTCCGCAACTTTATATCAGAAAGTTAAGGAGAAATTTGTATATATTTACCCAAATGGGTAAATTTGTATTTCATATGAAATCACCGGAGCAAAAAATACTCAAAGCAGCCAAGAAGGTCTTTCAGAAAAAAGGATTTGCTGGTGCCAGAATGCGCGAAATAGCTGACTCTGCCGGTATTAACAAAGGGCTCCTTCACTATTACTTTAGAACGAAGGAGAAAATATTCAGTGCCGTTTTTATGGAATCTTTCATGGAAATGATCCCCATTATCAATGAAATATTCAATGCAGATATGGATCTCTTTCAGAAAATTGAAAGTTTTACAGAAAAATATATTACCATCATCTCTCAAAATCCCCTGGTCCCCTCATTTGTTATCCATGAATTGAATCAGAATCCGGAGAAATTCATAAAGCATTTTATTGTAAGGAAGGGTAAGCCCAATCCATCTAAGTTTATACAACAAATTAAAGAGGAAGTAGAAAAGGGCACTTTAAGATCTACAGAGCCCACTCAATTGCTGGTGAACATGATATCCATGTGTATTTTTCCATTTATCGCTAAACCTATGTTCCAGACGATCCTTGATATAGAGGACAAAAAATATGACAAATTCATCAATGAACGGAAAACTGAAGTTGCCCGATTTATTATTAATTCAATTAAGCCATAGAAAATAGTTCAATATATAATTCTATCAATTATGAAACGATCAATTATTCTGACAGCATTCCTCATTGCTCATTCAGTCTTCGGACAATCTGAGCAGGAGCTAACGCTGGATAAGTGCCAGTCACTCGCAAAATCGAATTATCCACTTACTGCCCAAAAAGAGATACTTGCTGAAGCAGCTGCCCTTATCTCAAAACAATTGGATGCCAATTACCTACCCAAATTGGATCTTGGCTTACAAGCTACCTATCAGTCAGAAGTAATTTCCATACCTGAATTCGTACCGGGGATGAAAATCGCATCTCTGTCAAAGGACCAATACAGAGCGACCATTGATGCCAGACAGATGATCTACGATGGAGGGATGACTGCAAACCAAAAGAATATCAACCAAACAACTCTTCAGGTTGAGCAGCAGAAACTGGAAGTAGCACTATATCAATTAAGAGATAGGGTGAATCAGCTTTATTTTAGCATCCTACTTTTTCAGGAAAATGAAGTATTGATCACCCTTCTGAAAGAAGACATCAATAGCAAATTGAAGAGTATTGAATCAGGGATAAGAAATGGTGTTGTTCTGGCAACTAATGGAGATATTTTGAAAGCTGAACTCATCAAATTGGATCAAAAAGAGATTGAGATCAATTCCGATAAGAAAGCTTTTACTGAAATGTTAGCCAAACTCATCGGAACACCGCTATCTGAGCAGACCATTTTTATTATCCCAAAGGTAAATCTATCTCAAACTATTAAAATTGAGTATCGCCCTGAATTGATCCTCTTTGAGCATCAGGAAAAGAATATTGATGCCAGAATTAAGATCGCAAATTCAAATAGAGCACCAAAATTATATGGATTCGCACAAGGTGGTTATGGTCGCCCGGGATTGAATATGCTCGATAATACCTTCCAGCCATATTATATAGGCGGAATACGTTTTACCTATAACATCCTAAACTGGAATGCCATCAAGTATGAAAAGCAGGCAACCTCAATTGGAAAAGATATTATTCAGAAGCAAAGGGAGGCCTTCCAACTAAACACTAATCTATCTATGATAAAAGAGGTAGCTGAAATTGAAAAGCTAAACAAGCTGATTGCAAAAGACAAAGAAGCCATCGCACTTCGAACCAAGATTAAAGAAAATGCCTCAACGAGGTTAGATCTTGGCGTCATAACATCTACAGAATACATGACGGAATTATATGCGGAGAGCCAATCAAAGCTAAATATCAAAATACATGAAATTCAATTACTGCAGGCTCAGGCCAACTTATTAACCATTCAAGGAAATTAAAATAAATAGTTATGAAAATCCTGATTTGTCAATTTACGATTATTATTACCCTCTTTTCATCATGCATGAATAATGATGAGCTATCAGATGCTTATGGCAACTTCGAGGCCACAGAAATAATGGTTTCGGCGGAAGGTAATGGAAAAATAATTGATCTGAATATTACAGAGGGTCAAAATATTGCTAAAAATATGATCGTAGGCATCATTGATACGACACAAATTTATCTTAAAAAGCAACAGCTGATCGCTTCAAGGGCAGTAATAGCTTCTAAAACAAGCAATATAACTGCCCAAATAGATATTCTTAAAGAGCAAAAGAAAACGCTTAATATAGAGAAGATTAGAGTTGAAAACTTACTGAAAGATAATGCAGGAACCCAAAAGCAATTAGATGACCTCATTGGAAAACTGAATATTTTAGAGCAGCAAATTAAGTCCATTGAGACTCAAAATGCACCAATAATCAATCAATTAAAGTCCATTGATGTTCAAATAGAACAAGTCGAGGATCAATTGAAGAAAAGCTGCATCCTCAATCCCATCGATGGCACTGTTCTTGTAAAGTATGCGGATGCTATGGAGGTAACATCTTTTGGAAGGCCCCTATACAAAATTGCGGATATGGAGACGATGATATTAAGGGTATATGTGAGTGGCAGCCAATTACCAAATATAAAAATTGGCCAGGAGGTCCGGGTTGTTATTGATGATCAGGAAAAGACAAACCGGGAAATGAAGGGCACTATAAGTTGGATCTCTGAAAAAGCAGAATTTACACCTAAGACCATTCAAACGAAAGAAGAAAGAGTAAAACTGGTCTATGCAGTAAAGGTGATCGTGATCAATGATGGATCCTTAAAAATTGGCATGCCGGGAGAAGTAAATTTTTAGGAAGGTAAATATGAACTCAATAATCGTAAATAGCATCTCTAAATCTTTTGAAGCAACGGCAGCTTTGAATGATATATCATTTGAAGTTGACAAAGGTGAGCTATTCGGCTTGATCGGGCCTGATGGTGCAGGTAAAACGACCTTAATGAGGGTGCTGTGTACAGTTATGCTTGCCGACAAAGGGATAGCTACCATAAATGGGTGGGATGTAGTGAAGGATTATAAAAAGATAAGGAGTGGGGTAGGGTATATGCCGGGAAGATTTTCACTGTACCAGGACTTAAGTGTTGAAGAAAATCTGAAATTCTTTGCTACCATTTTCAGGACTACCATCAAAGAGAACTACAATCTGATCAAGGATATTTATGTGCAACTGGAACCATTCAATAACAGGAAAGCAGGCAAACTATCGGGAGGGATGAAACAAAAGCTTGCCTTGTGCTGTGCCCTGATCCACAAACCAAAGGTGCTCTTCCTGGATGAACCCACCACCGGTGTTGATGCAATAGCCAGAAAAGATTTCTGGGAAATGCTTAGAAGGTTAAAGGAAAAGGGGATCACGATCTTGGTGTCTACGCCATATATGGATGAAGCATCTAAATGTGATAGGGTAGGGCTCATGCAAAGTGGAAAGATATTGAAGATAAACAGTACTGAAAATATTGTTGCTCAGTTTGATAAGGAAATTTTAGGTATTAAAGCAAAGAACACCCACAAGCTTTTGAAGGATCTTGAAAAATTTGAATTTATGAATAGTGTATATCCCTTTGGGGAATATTTACACTATACAGATAAAAGAGAGGATTTTTCTGTTGAGGATATCTTAATATACCTGGAAGAAAAAGAACATAAAAATGTGCATTCCAAATCACTACAGCCCAATATTGAGGATTGCTTTATGGCTTTGATGGACAAGGAGCATTAATATGGAAGTAATCAATGTAGAAAGACTTACTAAAAAATTCGGCGCTTTCACCGCTGTGAACTCAATCTCATTTACTATAGGGGAGGGGGAGATATTGGGGTTCCTTGGGGCAAATGGTGCAGGGAAAACAACGGCCATTAAAATGCTTACAGGCCTCTTGAAACCTACTTCAGGAAACGCAACGGTTGCCGGCTTTGATGTGTATACCCAATCAGAGCAGATCAAAAGAAATATAGGATACATGAGTCAGCGATTCTCACTATATGAGGACCTTACTGTAAGAGAAAATATTCAATTCTTTGCGGGAATATATGGAATGTCGAATCATCAGATACAAGCAAGAACAGGAGAATTACTTGACAGCTTGAATTTTATGGATGCTCAGCATGAATTGATCAGCTCATTGCCATTGGGATGGAAACAAAAATTGGCCTTCTCAGTCTCCATTATTCATGATCCAAAGATTGTCTTTTTAGATGAGCCAACAAGTGGGGTAGATCCAATTACAAGAAGACAGTTTTGGGATCTTATTTATCAGGCCTCAGATGAGGGTGTCACCATATTTGTAACAACACACAATATGGAAGAAGCAGAATATTGCAACAGAGTATCTATGATGGTTGACGGGATCATAGAAGAACAGGGCAATCCTCATTCCCTAAAGGTAAAATATGATGTGGATACGGTTGAGGATGTATTTATAAAAATTGCAAAAAGGAATCCTGTAATATGAAAGCATTCCTCGGATTTGTGGAAAAAGAGTTTTATCACATTTTTCGTGATAAGCGCACATTGCTTATCCTTTTTGGTATGCCTATTATCCAGGTATTGCTCTTTGGCTTTGCGATCACTACAGAGATCAAAGATGCCAAGATAGCGATCCTTGATCACTCCAAAGATGAGGTCACCCGCAAGATAAGCAACAAGATACTATCGTCTGACTACTTTCAATCAGCTGAAAACATTACCAATGACAAAGAAGTTGAAAAGGCCTTTAACAAAGGGATCATAAAACTTGTGATCGTATTTGAAAACAACTTTGCCAAAAAACTCCAAAAAGATAATAGCGCAAATATCCAGCTCCTTGCTGATGCAACCGATCCAAATACAGCAAATATCCTGGTGAATTTCGCTTCATCAATAATTGTTGATTATCAGTTGGAAATGGCAAATTTGCAAAAGGTCCCGATGATCATTATTCCTGAAGTTAAGATGATGTTCAATCCTGAGCTGAAGGGAATATTTATGTTTGTTCCCGGTGTGATCACCATTATATTGATGTTGGTCTCCGCTATGATGACCTCTATATCTATTGCACGGGAGAAGGAATTGGGTACCATGGAAATATTGATGGTCTCCCCGATCAAGCCATTTCAGATCATTGTAGGTAAAGTACTTGTTTTTCTTGGATTATCTATTTTAAATGCGACTGTCATTCTATTGTTGGGGAGATTTGTATTTGGGATGCCGATATATGGTAGCTTAATTTTGCTCATGGCAGAGTGTATTCTATTTATCATTACTGCTTTGTCGCTAGGGATACTGATTTCCACTATTGCCACTACACAGCAAACGGCTATGATCGTTTCATTATTAGGATTGATGCTGCCTACGATCATGCTATCAGGTTTTATTTTCCCGATAGAGAGTATGCCAAAAGTGCTGCAGGTACTCAGTAATATCATTCCGGCAAGATGGTTCATCACGATCATCAAAGATATCATGTTGAAGGGCACGGGCATGCAATTTATATGGAAAGAGACGTTGATCCTGATCATAATGACGATTATTTTTATAAGCGTGAGTGTTAAAAAGTTCAAATTCAGATTAGAATAAGATGAGAACGATCCAATTTTTATTGAAAAAAGAATTTCTGCAAATAGTACGTAACAAAGCCATGTTGCCCATTTTGGTCATTGCGCCTATCATACAACTTTTGATCCTCGCACATGCTGCAAGTTTTGAGATCAAAAACCTGAAAGTACATGTAATTGATCTTGATCAGAGTCCCTTCTCAAGGTTGTTGATCAATAAATTCCAGGGATCAGATCATTTTGAATTAGCGAACTTTTCCTTTTCGCACAAAATTGCAGAAGATGATTTTCTAAAAGATAAGGTGAACCTTGTTGTGAAAATACCTGCCAACTTTGAAGGTGACCTGATCAATGAAAATAAGGCAAAAGTGCAATTCATAATAAATGCGATCAATGGCAATGCCGCAGGATTGACATTTGTTTATGCAAGTTCAATACTTAAAGATTTTAATACACAAATTATGGGTGAATGGATCAATGAAAAAACCTTTGGACCAGCAGCTTATAATATCAATTATTCCTTTTGGTTCAATCCAGAAATGAATTACAAAACCTTTATGGTACCGGGAATACTTGTCATGTTGGTAACCATGATAGGGATGCTACTTACCGGAATGAATATTGTTAGGGAGAAGGAGACAGGCACTATAGAACAGATAAATGTGACGCCAATTAGAAAGATTCATTTCATTATAGGAAAATTACTGCCATTTTGGATGATTGCCCTCTTTGAGTTAGCTTTCGGTCTGTTGATCGCCAAATTAGTTTTTGACATCCCAATAGTCGGATCTATTTGGCTTATCTTCTTATTTGCAGGAGTTTATCTGTTGGTAGTATTAGCTTTTGGATTACTGGTATCGACAGTTACAGATACGCAACAACAGGCAATGTTCATCTCCTGGTTCTTCATGGTAATATTCATACTGATGAGTGGTTTGTTTACACCTATTGAGAGTATGCCTTCCTGGGCACAGATCATTACTAAATTTAATCCCGTTGCTTATTTTGTTGAAGTAATGAGGATGGTATTATTAAAGGGATCACAGCTGGTAGATATACAAAAGCATCTTATAATTATGGGAGCCTCAGGAATAGCTGTATTATCAATTGCAATTTCACAGTACAGAAAAGTGAGCGGGTAACATTGGGGATTAATACTCCCTTGGATGGGTGTATAAAATGGCGTATCTTTCGTAGTCGAAATTGGAAAGGAATCAAGAAACAAACTGTTACCAATTATTTAGCTCTTTATTCCACTTTAGTTTCTCGATCACTGGAGCGATTTGAATCAAAGGATCATATTCTAATTTGCTGATTAAATGAAGACACCTCGTATATAAAATTCAGAAATCCAATATATCAATCAAATATGAAAAAGATAAATTTTAAATCCTATATGGTAGGCGAAAGAAGAGATATCTATGATCAAGCTGCCGGGAATACAATTTTTTTGAACAATAAATTGAGTAGTGCAGTATCGAAAGTGGTTTTATGTGTATTGTTTACCTCATTAACAGTGCTTACCTCTTTTTCACAGATCGATTGGGAGTTTCAAAATCCATTACCTCAGGGAAATGATTTGAGAAGTGTAAGTTTTTGTGACGAGAATAATGGTTGGGCCGCGGGATTAGCAGGGGCTTTATTGCACACCACTAATGGCGGTACTACATGGGCACTCCAGGATATAAGCGGTAGATATCACTTTTGGGGAGTTGCATGTCTTTCAACCACTACAGCTGTTGCGGTCGGTGAATCAGGTAAGATATTCAGGACCACAGATGGTGGTAGTACCTGGACTGAAATACAAAGTAATACCACAAATTTACTCGGTTCACTCTGTTTTGTTGATGATATGGTTGGTTATGCATTCACACCTTATGCAGCTTCAGGGAGTGAATTGGTAAAGACCATAGATGGAGGTGTTACATGGACATTATCCACTATTGGTATTACAGAACAGATCACCGGTGCTCACTTTGCGAATGCAGACACCGGCTATTTTACAGTTGGTGGATTTTCAGCTGCAGCGATTTACAAAACAATAGACGGAGGCGTTACATGGACTCCTGAAGTAATTCCTACAGTTTATGGATTGAATGCGGTATTTGCTTTTGATAGTGTTGCCTGGGCAGTGGGATATAATGGAGTGATCATTAAGACAAAAAATCAGGGTAGTGTATGGATCACTATTGCTGTAGGAGGTGTAGGAAAAAAAGAATTATATGCGGTGAATTTCTCAGGCTCCAGCATAGGTTTTGTAGCAGGGGAGCATGGTGAGACAAAAAGATCCACTGATGGCGGTTACTCCTGGACAACTATTATGACAGATTTTCAGAATACCAAAACCATTCGCCATATCCAAATGGTAGATAATAATTACGGGTATGCGGTTGGTGAAAAGGGTAAAATTATGAAAACCTCTGACCAGGGTGTGAATTGGAATCATTTGGACAATGCTTTGAAACCGAAATTATTTTCTGTCTGGTTTACCGATACACTTAACGGTACAGCTGTTGGTGATTCTGCAACAGGACCGGGGGGCTGGTCAGATGGGAAGATTTACACTACTACTGATGGCGGATCAAATTGGAATTTAAGTTATACCAAATCCAATGCTACCTTCCAGGCCGTCCATTATCCAACTGCGACCAATGGATTTGCTGTTGGTTCCAGCGGCAATAAAGCAATAGTAGCAAAAACGACTGATGGCGGAGCCTCATGGACTTCGCAGGATATGTTTAATTTCAAAGGAAAAATGTGGAGTGTATTTTTTCATGACGCATCAAGTGGCATAGCTGTAGGAGATTCCGGTATGGTTTATACCACTTCAAATGGTGGCAACGCCTGGACGAAAAGAAACACTGGTACTTTAGAGGAATTATACTCCGTTTACTTTGATACAAACCTAACATCTGCTCTGCCAGCTGATACCGGATACATAGGTTTTATAACAGGTGATTCAGGGACATTTCTGATGTCAAAGGATATGGGTGTTACGTGGACTGCTGTTACCTCGCCTACTTTGAAATCTATAAATGATGTATATATCCTTCCACGCAAAGCGATTTGGCTTGCGGCTGGCTCTAATGAGATCTATAAATCCACTGTTGCAGGTTCATTTGTCAAACAAACGCTCCCTACTTTAGCTTCAACCAATTGGGCAGACATTTATAGTATTGATGAAAATTATGTGTGTGCTATAGGTGGGTACGGGAATATAGTGTTTACAACAGATGGAGGAACGACCTGGATCCAACAGAAACGCACTTCCAATATATTAATGGATGTACATTTCGAAAATCCTGATAAGGGTTGGATTGTAGGAGAAGGTGGAACTATCCTGCATACAATTGGAAGCAATATTACCGGAATTGGACCAAAAAGAACATTATCAATTCCTGGTATCAACACACTAGCACAAAACTACCCCAATCCGTTCAGTTCCGCGACATCCATCCGGTTTGTATTACCTTCTACAAGCGATGTTACCATAAAGATCTATGATATGATGGGCAGGGAGGTCACCACATTAGTGAACGAAAGATTAATTGCTGGTGCGTATCAATGTGAATGGTCACCTGAAGGGGTGGAGGGCGGAATTTATCTGTACCGCATCTCTGCAAGCTTAATGAATGGAAAACAAGTGCATTTGCTTACGCAAACAAAAAAGTTGATGCTTATAAAATGATGTAGGATAGGATCTTTATTTGACCTAAAAACACTTGCTGATGCCTATCATCGTTAGAATACTTTCTATGCGCACCTTTGGATTGGTGCCTGAAATGCCGTATCTTTCACCTCAAAACACGTCAGGAATAATGAAACAATATTTGGTCGTATGCTTATCACTTATTTTTCCTTTGGTTTCTTTCTCACAAGAAAAATTATCACCAAAGGTGCTCAGGGGAGTTGAAGCGCAAGAGAAATATCCTGGCACAACCATAGTACGTGAAGGAAAGAACAGCACCATCCCATCCTATATACAATTCAACAGAGGGAGCAAATTACAAGGCGAAGATCTTTCCTCTTGGCTGATAGCTACCTTTCATTTGGATCCTTTATTCGGGTTGATACCTGCCGGAACGGAAAGGGATCATCTCGGATATATACATTATCGATTTCAGCAGACCTTTAGGAATATCCCTATCGAGTTCACGATGTTCATCACCCACAATATTGATGGGGCCATACATTCAATGAATGGTATGCTAATCAGCGATCCCCCTGAAGGAGTTGTTCCGACAATTGCTGAAGCAACTGCCCTTCAAAAGGCGCTGGATAATGTGAATGCAGATCAATACCGCTGGGAATCTGAAAAAACAGAACTTCCCAAGGGTGAGATCGTGTTTGTTCCGCCTTCAGGAGATTTCAAGAATCCTGTAAAACTTGCCTGGAAATTCGATATTTATGCCTATGAGCCTTTATACAAAGCTGATGTATTCATCGACGCAAGTACAGGAGCAATCCTATTTGAGCACGACATGATACACACGGTTAATGACACCGGAACAGCAGTTACCGGTTACAGTGGAACAGTTCAAATGGTGACCGACAGCTTCGCATCCGATTCTTTTCGGCTACGTGAAACAGGAAGAGGAAATGGCATCGAGTCCTATGACATGAACAAGGGAACTAACTACGGGAATGCGGTAGACTTTATAGATGCAGACAATTTCTGGAACAACATAAACGCACAGTGGGATCAGTTTGCTACTGATGCACAATGGGGTTCCGAGATGACTTACGATTATTTTATGATCATCCATGGACGTAACAGTATTGATGATGCCGGATTCAAATTGAAAAGTTATGTGCACTACGGTAATAACTATAGAAATGCTTTCTGGAACGGTTCTCAGATGACCTATGGCGATGGGAATTCCAGTAAGCCATACCAATGTTTAGATGTTTGTGGGCATGAGATCACTCATGGCCTCACCTCTAAAACATCTTCCCTGATCTATTCCAAAGAATCAGGTGCATTGAATGAGAGCTTTAGCGATATTTTCGGAACCCTTATCGAGTTTTACGGTAAACCTGATTCAGCCAACTGGCTGATAGGAGAAAATCTGGGAAACCCTTTTAGGAATATGTCCAATCCAAAAGCCAAAGGGGATCCTGATTGTTATTTGGGTGTGAATTGGCACACAACTTCTAATGACAATTATGGTGTACATACCAACTCCGGGGTGCAAAATCATTGGTTTTACATCCTCTCAGAGGGGAAGACAGGGGTAAATGATAATAGTGATACTTTCTCAGTGGCAGGGTTGGGGATGTCAGCAGCAGCTAACATTGCCTTTCGGAGCAATACCATCTATCTTTTTCCCAGTGCAGATCATGAGGATGCGCGGTTTTTTTCTACCCAGTCTGCTATTGACATTTATGGAAGCTGTACTCAGGAGGTATTGGAAACGGCCACTGCGTGGTATGCTGTAGGAGTAGGAGGGCCATTCGATTCTACGGTAACAGCTAATTTTACCTCTGAATGGCAAACCTCTTGTTCGGTGCCCTTCTTTGCGGAGTTCATCAATCAAAGTGCAAATGGCGAATCTTATTTTTGGTCATTTGGAGATACTTCATCAGGGAGTTCAGCCGTTAATCCCGACCATTGGTACAACCAGTTCGGTACCTTTGACGTGACCTTATATGTTGATGGAGGAATTTGTGGAAATGATACAGTTACAAAAACAACATATATAAGTCTTGACTCCACAAATTATTGTTATGTTATTTTGCCTACCTCCGATACGGCCCAAACCCAAACAAGCTGTACTGGCACTGTGTATGATGACGGAGGTCCTTTCGGAGATTATAGCGGTAATACAGATGTAAGTGTAACCATATCTCCCCCGGGAGCTTCTCAGATCATGTTGTTATTCCCCCATTTTGATATGGAATTTGGAAACACAGGTTCTTGCAATTTCGATTTTATGGAGATCTTTGACGGCCCGGATACCACTGCTACTAGTCTAGGTCAATGGTGTAATACAACCGGCCCTCCCGATACAATAATTTCAACTGCCGGCCATGTCACGATCAGACAATATACAGATGCAGGGCTTTCTTTATCAGGATTTGAGATCCCCTGGCAATGCATTATGGCAGATGAACCGCCGATCCCCGGGTTTGAAGCAGACCTAACCCACACGTGCGATGGTGTTATACAATTTTACGATCGATCCATTCCTACTCCCACAGGTTGGCTTTGGGATTTTGGGGATGGTAATACTTCTACACTCCAAAATCCGCTGCATCAATATACTGTTAATGACAGTTTTACCGTAAGTTTAACAGTTAGTGATTCAAGTGGATCAAATATTACAAGCAGGATTGATTACATAGTAGTGGAAAGGCCTGCAATGTTAAGCACTACCCCTGACAGTGGTTGTGCTCCAGCTATATTGACATTGACAAGTTCAGGGGGTTTGGGAACTACCTACTGGTATGATACCATAATGGGAGGTAGCCCTATAGATTCAGGAAGCACCTTGGTAACTCCGGTAGTAAACGCGACGAGATCCTTTTATGTCCAGAATCATATCCCTGTAAGCTCACAGTATATTGGAGCTGTCGATACATCAATAGGGACGGGAGAATTCAACAGCAGCAAAAATCATATGGTGTTTGATGTTTTCCGGACATGCACCCTGGTTTCGGTGATGGTTTATGCAGATACATTGAAGGATAGAACTATAGAACTAAGAAATAAATATGGGATAGTGATCAATAGTTCCATCCAGTCTATTCCGGTAGGGGCTACCAGGATCACACTGAATTTCGTGCTTACTCCCGAAACGGAATATGAATTAGGGATCAGCGGTACGGGATCAAGGCTGTATAGGAATGCCACAGGGACAAGCTATCCTTACACCTTATCTGATTGGGTCACTATTACACATTGTAGTGTGGCAAATAATCCTACAAAGTACTATTACTTTTTCTACGATTGGGAGATAGAGGGACATGATTGCAGCTCACCAAGAAAAGAGGTCATTGCATTTATCAAACAAGACTCGTTTAATATATCAATTCTTGGGGATTCAATGGTATGTGAAAAAGATTCGATCAACCTTTCGGCGACAGGTGGCGTGAATTATGTGTGGTCAACAGGAGATTCAGGTACGAATACGATAACTCACATGCCTACAAAATCACCGGAGGATTATTCGGTAGTCAGTTATGCCGATTGCAGTACTGATACCGGATATCATTCAGTGACCATAGATTCACTTCCGGTTGCGATATTCTCATTTATACAGGATAGCAGTACCTTTTATTTCACTAATGAATCAAAGTTTGACAATTCTGTATCGTGGGCTTTTGGCGATGGAAACTTTAGAACTGACCAGGACCCGGTGCATACCTATAGTGCCCCAGGGACCTATGATGTTGTGCTAACGGTTACAAATAATTGTGGGAATGCTGATACTACGATAACGGTTAATGTGGAAGAATATCCTTCTAGCACATTAGATATATCAAAAGCAGGATTCAGAATGCATCCTAATCCTGCAACTTCTTCAGTCGAAATTGTGGGTAAAATACCCGGAAATAGTGTAAGAATATTGATCACAAATAT